>RFGJ01000547.1 GCA_003696665.1 Gammaproteobacteria bacterium
AGATGGCCAAAATAAAGGGGAGAGCCTCGCACGACGTGGCCGCATCCATCTGGCCAAATGACGCTTAGCATGGCGAACGGCCAGCACACTCGGTAACACGTCGACCAATTGCGTATGTGACACAGCGCGATGACCAAAATCCTGTTCGATGGCCTGGGCGAAGGCTTTTTGTTCATGAATCAGACATCTTTCCAAGGCCAATAACCACTGACGCCGCTCCCGCACACCCGGGAACGGTGTTTTGCGGTAGTGCGCATGCAGTGTGTCGAACAGCGCCTGCATTGGTATCAGTTCAGTCAGTTTTCCGTCCCAGTTCATGGACTGCATCCACCAGTACCTTAGGCGCCTCGGGATCAACATATTGGTGAATGCCATGTCCTAGGTTAAAAATATGCCCTGGTCCATCGCCATAGTCCGCCAAAACCTTGGCCACTTCCGCTCGAATGGTGTCAGGCGTTGCGTATAGCACACAAGGGTCGAGGTTGCCTTGTAACGCCACCTGATCGTTTGTCCATTTCCGCGCTTGCGCAAGTGTCGTCGTCCAATCCACACCAAGACAATCTGCCCCCACCGTTGCCATTTCTGACAGCAGCGGCCCCGCCCCCTTGGTAAACAAGGTCACCGGAATACGTTGCCCGTTCCTTTCTCGCATCAAACCATCAACGATTTGCCTCATATAAGCGAGTGAGAAGGCACGGTAGGTTTCTGGTGAGAGTACGCCACCCCAAGTATCAAAAATCATCACAGCTTGAGCCCCTGCCTCGATCTGGGCATTGAGATACGCCGTGACGGCTCGGCTTACGACACTCAGTAACGCGTGAAGTGAATCAGGGTCTTGATACATCATCCCCTTGATGCGTCGAAACTCCTTACTGCTTCCCCCTTCAATCATATAAGTGGCGAGCGTCCACGGACTTCCCGAAAACCCAATCAATGGCACCTTGCCGGACAATTCGCGTCGTATCATCCGCACAGCGTCCATCACATAGCCCAGATCTGCCTCCATATCCGGCACACCGAGCCGGGCTATGTCGCGTTTTGTCCGCACCAGGCGTTCAAAACAAGGGCCTTCCCCCTCGACAAAGTACAGACCAAGCCCCATAGCATCCGGGACGGTGAGAATGTCCGAAAATAAAATAGCCGCATCCAAGGCATAGCGGCGCAAGGGCTGTAATGTCACTTCGCAGGCAAGTTCCGGCGTGCGGCAAAGCGTCATGAAGTCGCCCGCTTTAGCTCTCACAGCCCGATACTCGGGAAGATAACGGCCAGCCTGACGCATCATCCAAACAGGTGTTGTGTCCACTGGCTGCCTCAGCGCGGCTCGAATGTAACGATCATTTTGCAAGACAGTCATGCAATCGGCTCTTCTTACTTTGTGTTGTCACGCATTTTAACCCACTTTGTGGTCAACGCGTTGATTTAGGTAAAGCTATTATTTAACGGCCTGCCGTATTTCTGTGTGTACTACCGACATGGATTTTATCCACGGTTTCATACGCCGAATGGCTTGTGGCGCGCTCGTGCCAAGCCAAACCCGGGCTTCGCTTTTGTTTGCAAAAGAAGCCAAAACCAACTTATAAATGGTACCGTTTCCGAATGGACTTCTGTAATAACGGAACGACTTGCCCGGCACCTTTGGCAGCGAGCGTACCAAAGCCACCATGTCGGCTTCATGACTCAAACCGGTGAGCTGCAATACAAATCGATCTGGCGACTGTGACAATAACCACGTTTCATCTTCACTGTAGGCTGGGGCCTTTGGCTCCGGTTGCGCCTCAGCTGCCGTCGTCGTCGGCATCTCATCACTTTCTTTGGCTTGCGACTCGCTTATCGTTTCCATTTTCGAAACGTCTTCTGAAACCGGCTTAACGATCTCATGTTGCGTTTCACTCTCTGGTTTTGTCTCCAGTGTCGGCGGCATATCGGCATCAAATGCTTGTCCAATTTCGGACGTTGGCTCTTTCTTGGGTTGCGTCTCCGATATTTCCTCTGAGGGAATCTCTTGATCCCCTGTCGAATCGTCCGTCAATCGCCCCCCACTGTGGTCGCTCGCTTCAGTTGTTCGGCGCACGACCTTGGTTGAGTGAATTGGGGGCTGTGTTTTCTCAATCTCAACCCCGGAAGTTCCGATGAAGGGCCACCAGAGAGAACTTGTCGCTCCGGCAAGGATGAAGACAACACCAAGCCCTATGAGCCACTGTCGGGGCAATCTTGCCTGATTCGACGCCGATGCTAATGCCTTGCTTTCTAGCAGCGCTAAAATTTTCCCTGGCCAACCGCCCGAATCAAGATAAAGCTGGCGAAGCATGCGTGTTCCATAGGTGTTGTGTACAGCCTCCACCGGCAATGCCAACACATGGGCCAAAAAGGGCGCCAGCTCGTCCTCTTGCAAAGGCACGAGGCGGTACTGCTGAATCGCCTCTTGTTGGACATCAGTTGGCCAGGGTAACTTTTCTGAGGGGACGGCTGTCAGCAGAAGCAAGCGCAAGCCATGCTCTGGATGTGCTGCCAGCGGGGCCACGAGGTCACAAAGCATTTCAAATTGTCGAGCTGTCAATTGCTCTGCCCCATCTACCAGTATCGCGGTTGGTTTGGCAAGGGCCGCATGTCGCAAAAGTTTTCTCACTTGGGCGACATCGATGGTGGCATCGTAACGGTTTAATTGCTGCAAAATCGCGGCGAGTATCTGTGTGTCAGATAGTTCAAGGCTTGCGTCGATGCGAATCAGCCGAGTGTCATCCCCGATGGACGCAAGGTACTCAAACAATCGCGTTTTTCCAGCCCCCACAGGCCCATTCACAATAATGACGCTAGGACCAAAATGCGACAAGGTGAGCAATTCATCCGCCGTCGCCACAAAGCCTCTGGATAGGAATGGTTCGACTGGCCTTTGCGATCTTTGTTGTTCTTCCGGCACGTTCGTCCCTCCCGAATTTAAAGCCGATTATGCAACCCCCACCCCGTCAGGATGGCTGAATAGCTCGCTCAATGGCGTGCAGTGTATTGTCATCCAAGGGCACGGGGCGACATGTTGCCCGCGCGATCTCTTCGCATAAGACGAAATAGACATCACCGCCATGGTTCTTTTTATCTTTATACATAAAAGGCACCAACTTGGACACCTCTCCATTCCATGCAGTTGGTAAGCCAAAGGCTTTCAGAAGCCGTCGCACACGTTCGATGGGAAGGCTCACAGACAACGCCAATTCAGCCACAGACAACTCTGCGATCAAACCAACGGCAACTGCTTCTCCATGCAAGAACTCGGTATACCCAGTGGCCGCTTCAAGCGCGTGCCCAACCG
>RFGJ01000548.1 GCA_003696665.1 Gammaproteobacteria bacterium
CCGCCGTAGGGATAGTAGTAGGTGTCAGCCTGGATGACCCCCGCGCTGTTGACAATGCGCGCCGTACTGTTCAGGTGGTCGGTCAGCAGGTAGTAGACCACACCGCCGCTGCGCATGGCCACCACACCGCCTGGTCCTGTGTAGTAGCTCTTGCCGGCTCCGCCCGAGTACTCATAGACGCCCCCGATAGTAACGGTCGTCACCCCATTCACGGTTCCCTTGACCCGGGCTCAGGGGACACCGTGGCGCGAGTGTCCCCTGAACGCGTAGACGAAATTGGCCCTAATGTCGGTAGTATATTTTCTCCTCTTTCCGCTCTACCTTGCGCACCTCTCCTGTGTTGGCGTCGATTTCCTGAGTCAATACCGGTTCCGATCCCCACACCCTACCCACATACCAGTAAATGGTCCATACATCTCCGTTCAACCTGGCTCTGAACTCGCAGGTTGCACCGATGCGCTGTTCCGCTTCTTCTCCCCCATTGGCTTGGGCAATCTGCATAGCCCTGCGATAGGAAATGGCTGGTGGATAATGGAAAAGCGACTCATCTACCCCCGGGACATAATCGCTCATATAGAGTAGGCTGCCGTTGCGAATCGATATCAATATGGTGGATGTCTCGTGCGAATAGAGTTCATCGGGTCCAACATTCGCGGCACTATAGTCAAAACTAGCCCAGGAGACGCCTTCTTGATATCGTTGGCAGAAGCCGTTAAAAGAGACCGATGAGAGCAAAGTCGAAGGCTCATACTCATGGGCCAACTCGTTGGCCAGCTCAAAAAGGGCATTTGGATCCGTCAAGACACTCTCCGCGCCCGGAATTGGAGTTGAACCCTCTGACGAAGGCGCTGGCGTTAACATGGATCGTTGTAGTGGCTCGGACTTCAGTGCAAACGGATCAAAAAGAAAGTTATCAAATTTATTCGGAATGCTGGTTCCGCCCCCATCGCAGCCGAAAATGGCAAATATGATGATGGCCAACATACCTAAACGCATTATCCAAACATGTACGACAGTCAGAGTGTACATGGAATCGACTCCTAGTCGAATGCTATCCGGAGCAATTGCCAGATGTGATTGGTGTCCACGCCTTTTGGAAGCGACCACCCTTCACGTGCATGCAAGTAGCCTATCCAGTTCATCATTTTCAAGAGTTGGGTTCGCGCCTCTCTATCTCCTTTTAGAAAGGCGGTTACGTCTCCATAAGCACGAAAACGTTTGTCACCGGTAACCGTCTTCCCGATATTGTTGCCAATAGCCAGCAGTATGAACGATTCAGTTGTACCAAGAGAGAATTCGCTAATCGCATCAGCCGTCTCCTCCAACTTGGCTGCCATCAAAATAATGCTCGTCCTGTCATCCAACAGCCCCCACGTATCGCCTTCATAACCTAACTCTCGCGCTTCTCCTGGCATGATCTGACCCACGCCAACGCTTGGATGGTTAAAGAGCCCGGCCAAACGGGGGTCCTTAAACTGATGGTGTTCGCCGATCGCAATTTGAATTCGCTCCCCCCAATCCAGCCCGATGGGTCGCTGCCAAGAATTGCCCTGATTGGCAATCGCTGCTGCCAATAGGATTGCAGGTACATGGTCTGTGGCCAGCGCCTCGATAGTCGCTCGATTCTGACGCACTTCGACTGCGCCTTGTCGATAGATGGGCAAGCTGGGCGTGTAGGCACCCTCCGGAAACGTGGCTGTGCTGCCGCCTAGCGTAGCGCCACCCAGCAGGAAAGCGCCAATAATGATACAAACCGGGCAGTGTCCGCTGGGATCATTGTACCGCAGCGGGCTGTCGAGCACGTACGCGTATCGATTGAGCATCTGGGGATTGCCCGGGCTGGGCACGATGGTATCCGCGCTGACGAAGCGACCCACCTGGGCGTCGTACCAGCGGGCGCCGTAGTCGTACAGCCCTTCTCCCCCCGGCAGCCCGGACTCGTGACGCTGACCGGTGAAGCGCCTGGTCGTCAGGCCGTTGTAGCTGCCGCTCCACTAGTCGCCGTAGGGGTAGTAGGTGCTGGCCTCAGACAGATACCTGCGCCAAGACCGCTCAGCCTTCTATACGCTGCACTCCCAACTTGAGGGTTCAGAGTAGG
>RFGJ01000549.1 GCA_003696665.1 Gammaproteobacteria bacterium
AACCCCGCGTTAAGCCGACCCGCCTTCGGCGGTAGTGAGGCGGCGCGAAATTTGCAAATTTGCGCTATACTGGATGTATGGTGCATTTGCATCCACCGGAGGGCGGCTTACGCCCACGTTAGGCCCTGGAGCAATGCAAATCGAGTTGCACGACATCACACCGCTGTATCTTGAATATGCAATCCGGCAGCGTGAGCAAGCTTACTTTGCTACCTATCCCGAACTTTTTCGGCATTATTATCAGTATTGGGTAGCCCCCGGTGATCTCGTTCGTATGACGGAAAATACCGTTCAGGAAAAAGCCACCTTGATCAAGTCCAAATTGCCCGTTCTGGAGCGGGCATTTACCTGCAAAGGATTTTCGGGCAAAATTCGTGTGGTGCTTTTCGTGGGAGCCAATACAACCAATGGGCACGCTTTCTGGGATGAGACGCATCAATCTTTTGTGGTTTGGTTACCAGTAGAAACCTATGACAGTCCTTTACAAGTGGATGTTTTTGTAGCTCATGAGATAATACACGCTCTACATTACACGCGGTGCCCGGAGTTTTACTTTCAAGACGAAAGGGCGAAGCATCTGGTAGGGCGACAAGTCATTACAGAAGGTATTGCTACGCGGGGAACGCAAAAGATTTTGGCATGTGACGATGTAATGGCCTTATGGGCAGACTATGTTTCACTGTCGTTTGCCAGACAATGGCATGAACGGTGTGGTACCCGATTGTCGGAGATGGCGCAGCGCATTTTGAACGAATGGGACGACAGTCAGGAAACGAATGAATGGTTTAGCCTGTGGGATGAAAACGACGTTACGCGCTATAGAGGTGGTTACTATGTAGGCCTTCGGGCAATCGAAAAAATTAGTCAAGAACGAGTCATGAATTTGCAATCTCTACTTGCACTGGAGAAGCAAGAATTAGAAGCTCTAATTTTGAGGGCACTCCGTGAAATGGCAGAAGGTCGGGCCTAACCGTGCGTGTAGCGGACAGCGGCTATGCCGCCCGCGAATCGGGGCGCGAATTGCAAACCGGGTCATAGGTTGGGCGTGGTGGTTGTGCA
>RFGJ01000550.1 GCA_003696665.1 Gammaproteobacteria bacterium
AGAGTATTCTCACACATTGCCAGACCCAACAGGAACTCCATTGGTTCAGTTTGCCACATGGAAGTTTGCTGGCAAGTATGCCGGATTCCCAACATATTCTAGAACAAGCAGAAAAACTTACGTTGATCCATTGACTGGACAGGTCACGGGTGCGCCCGCTGGATTCCCCGCTTTCGAGCGCATGGCCGATGGCGGAATTGGACTTTTGCTGGAAGGGAGCAGTACGAACTACCTTTTGAGTTCCCAAAACTTCGCTTCTGGGAATTGGGGTAAAGCAGGATGTACGGTTGCTGCGGCCACGGGCATTACTGCCCCTGACGGTTCAACCAATTGCTATACCCTGACGGACGATGTCACGAATGGTTATCACCGTATTTATCAACTAGGAGGCCCGATTCCAGCAGGTAGTCAAACTGCATACGCTATCGTCAAGGCGGGCACGCTAACGCAATGTTCAATCACTATGTATAACCCAACGGACGGCCAAATCGCTTTGACTTATTTTGATCTATCTAATGGAACGATCCTCTCTACAGTAGCTGGTAGCGCCAAAATTAAACCACTGGCCAACGGTTGGTATTGGTGCGAGGTATCTGGAACAGGGACAGTTGGAGCTAATGTTTACGTTGAGGCGGTGTCTGGCGGCTCTAATGCTTACACAGGCACCGGAACCGGAACCATCCATATCTGGCATGCGCAAGGCTAACCTATGCCTTTTGGCACGTCCGTCATCCCCACCACCACGACCACGGTGACGCGGGCGGAGGACTTATTATCATTTTCTACGCCAGGGAACTTTGTTGACGTTCCAAGTGGTGTGTCTGTATCGGTTGATTTCGATCTGATGGGGCCAATAAGTAATGCCGGAATCGTCTGGGTGCCTCGCGCGAGCGCTCTAACCTTGGACGCGTCCGGCACCAAGCTTGCTGATGGGGCGTCACAGCCCTACTCCCCTGTAATTAGTGATGGACAAACACATCGTGCTATGTCGGCAATACCGGGGATTGTCGGCCAACCACGACAAAATTTTGTCGATGGCATCGCCTACTCATCCGCATCATCAGATCAGCCAGTAAATAAC
>RFGJ01000551.1 GCA_003696665.1 Gammaproteobacteria bacterium
GGGATTCATAATGTGTTGGACTTGGATGCTGCCCACAATATCGGTCGACAGCCCTTCCGGGATAATGTGCCCTCGGCGAAGCAGTTTCATCGTGTAAATATCGGTGGGCGACAAGATTCTCCGCACGGCATAGGCCACGCTCACCCCGATGATGGTGGGGAGCACCACATTGTAGTCGAGCGTCATTTCGTATGTGATGACCGCAGCTGTCAGGGGGGCGCTGGTGGCAGCCGCCACCAAAGAGGCCATGCCGACGATGGCAAAGGCGGCTGGATCGATGCCTGCACTGGGCCATAGGGCGATGATTCCGTAGCCGAATGCCCCACCCGCAGTGGCACCAAGAAACAACGACGGCGAAAAAACACCACCAGAGCCACCGCTACCGATGGTGAGACAGGTTGCCACCATTTTCAGGACGACCAGAGCCACTAAAAATAACGGCCATTGGAGATTGCCCGACAGCACGTCTTGAATGGTGGCGTAACCAACACCTTGAATCCAATAGTGACCAGTTGTCTGCATCAATAGCATGGCCAACAGGCCGAGCAGAATCATGCCGAACACATGGCGCAGGTAAGGATTTTGAAAACGCGCCTCGAAGAAATCTTCGGACCAGTAAATGGCTTTTGAAAACAAAAGCGCCAGAACGCCCATAAGTGCACCAAATGGCAGCATAAGGGCCAGTTCGGTGAGCGCACGCGGCTCGGCAATACCTGTATGCAAAGAGGGAATGTTGAATGCGGGCTCAGGGCCCATCAACTCCCGACCTATCCAGGCGGCGATCGCGGTCGCTAATGCGACAGGAACGATGGTGCGGCTGTTGATCGACACCAGCAGTAACTCTATTGAGAAAAGCAGCCCAGCGAGCGGTGCGTTAAACGTTGCGGCGATGCCCGCACTCGCGCCACAGGCAATCAATACGATTTTTTGCCGCACAGGCAATTCGAGCCACTGGCCTAAGGCAGAGCTCAGTGCGGCCCCAATTTGTACGATCGGCCCTTCTCGGCCTAATGCACCGCCTGTTCCGATCGTGAGTGAGGAAGCCAATGCTTTGACGAGGGCGACGCGGCCCGGGATATTTCCCTGATTGTAGTGAATGGCATCAATCACTTCTGGCACGCCGTGACCTTTGGCTTGGGGGGCGAAGGTGCGAATCAGCCAGACAACCACCACGCCTCCGGCGACGGGCACCAAAACCCACAACCATCCCCACGCGGATGGATCGGCATGGTGGTTGGCGTCGTAGACTGTGCTGAATGTGCCGTAAAAGGCCAGGTTATGCACAAATGCGATCAACATTCGGAATAACCAGGCAACCACGCCAGCCATAATTCCGATAAAGGATGCGATGATCAGTAAGTGAGCAAGTCTCGGGCGTGCGGTCATGGTATTTGAGATGGCCGAATACGAGGCTGCAGATTATACGTCGTCCTTGCGCCGCAGAGCAAAATCATGAAGAGTGTTCGTTGGTGTGGCGCCAGAGTCGGGATAACGCGACGACGAGATTGATAATAGAGCCGATGCACACAATGATGGCGCCACCAATAAAGAGCTGTTGTGCAAAGAGGCTTGGCCACCATTGATACGAGAAGCCAATCCACGCGAGAAGCAATACGGCCCCACCGAGAAGGTAACATGCCGTCGATATTGGGTGAGGTCGTTCAAAACGAATTTTCATGGATGTGTCCCAGCGAAATCTCATTGTTGCCACTGTGCACAACAAACTCTAAAACACCATTATTGTCTTTAATCTTTGCCCATTCTACCCATTGGTAGTAGGCATTGCGTGAAAGCAATGCAAAAAGGCCATCCCGAACTTCGGCCTTGGGAATGGATTGTCCACTCTCGTCGAGAACATGCAGTTGTGTGTTGTTGGCATTGACGGCTACGACATCGTCCACGTTTGTGCGGATAAAAATCTGTTGGTTATCATCCCGCCAAGTGCTGACAGCTATGAATGGGCAGCATGCAACTGAAACAGGCACTTTTTCGCCCGGTGTCACGAGAAAATAGCGGTCACCTTCCCGCTTCAATATGGTGCTAAATAACTTTACCAGCGCTTGGCGGTGGATAGGCCGCCCTTCATGGTGCCAGCTGCCATCCCGCGCAATATGAAAATGGCCTTTAAGACATATCTCCGCGGTTTCTCCAGAGTGAGAGCGTGACATGGTCAGGCGCCTCCTTTCCGGATCCAGTACTGATAGGGAAGCGAGTCTGTTTCAGCACGGAGCAATTCGTGTGACATGAAACGACAAAATTTTGGAATGTCACGTGTCGTTGATGGGTCATCGGCCAACACATGCAAC
>RFGJ01000552.1 GCA_003696665.1 Gammaproteobacteria bacterium
CGGGTCTTCGAGGATGTCGCCGGCTGAGAGCGGGACCTTCCTGCCCCAGGCCGGGATGTGCGCCCTCTCTCCCGCCTGCATGGCCCCTGCCCGGATGGGAGGGAGAGAGCCGGAAAGGTGACTGCGACACGGCAGGTGAACCACAGCAGCCGTCCATACCGCATAGCCATATTGGCGATCACGGCCGAATTGCAGCCTTCCAGCACCGTGCTGTACTCACCGGCACCAAAAGAAAAGGTGAATGATATGGCTGAAATGCGGTGACCATGCAAACACGCCCCCGGCTACCTGTCAAACGCGAGCAAGACCATATATCGTCCGAGCACAGTCAGAAAAATCTTGATATACTCCAAGCTAGCAAAATCTCAGTGCTGTCCAAGCCGCTCACCCTCCAGATAATTAATGGCCATCATAGTCAGCACCCCACACTCTCCAAGAATGCTGAAAAGCCCCTATTCACTGCGCGCGATGATTCGATCCCTGGCCAACAGAGCTCTTTCCACAGTTCGCCGACAAGGATGAGTCGCAGCAATTCTGTCCAGAAGCTCGGCCGTGTGCATATCGCCGAGTTGCTCCGCCAAGGCAATCAGCCCCAAGCGCTGAGGCACCTGACTTTTTGCATAATTGATGATGCGACCAGCCTCAATATCAAAAATATATTGCGGTCTAAAAGATAATGATTTTGGAGTAGGAATCATGTTCAGAGAGACAGAAAATTCTTCCGGAGGAAATTGTATATGAATATCTTTCCCTGCTCGAAAATACATTACTTTACCATTTGATAGTGTGGTATCTTCGGAAAAGTTTACGTCTACCTTCTCGCCAATTTCTCCACTAACCTTACTGGCATCATACTCATAAATAATAGTTCTATATCCAGATCCAAAATGTCCCACTGTTAGAAATGAAAAATTATGATCGTGGGGAAGCCCATATGCATAAAGCTCCGCTTCCTGAGACCAAGATATATTATCTGTGGGCATCCATATATTTGCTCTCAAGTAGAATCTCTTTCCATAAGCAAGCATGATAACTTGCGGAGAATAATAATTAGAATTTATATTATAACCACCACTTTCTATTATTCTTAATATTATATCACATAGAAATCTATTATTGTTAGACAACATCTTCAGCATTGGAGCCATATTTAATACACTTTCTTCACAATCAACATCAACGTTATTGTTTGCATATTATAAGAACTCTTCTAACGATATGGCCTCAGAGACATTTGTAGGAATCGTTAAAGCCATTTTAAGCCTCCACTAGATTTTTCCGCACACCTTCGACTCGAATCATCAAGCAGCCTATAAAACGACCGGGATCATCTAGATAAAGATCAAGTATACGTGCTCGTCGGGCACGATCGAAAAGCGTGAACAACGTTATGGTGTTGTCAAGCACAAGACGGACATTTGGCCGATCAAGTTTTTTCCAGGGCGAGATTGTCAGCCGGCCCTCCCGCACGGGATCGAAAGACGATTCGGTATCCGTAAGGAACTCGACCCTTGAGACAGCGTCATAAGGAACCAAACCACGCCAGCGGATGCCAAGCGCAATGCGCAATCCTTTCTCCTCCAACCGATGAGCCGTTTCCTTGATCAGTTGCCAATCTCCCCACAACCAAAAAATAGCGTATTCCCCCGCCAGAAAAAGCCCACCATGGATGGCCCAGTTGGCCGACACTGCCCCACCCCCGCTCACAAGCGAGGCGAGAAAGAGCAAAATCGGCAGATCCACAAACAGAAGCAGAAAGGAACCAGGTATGGCCAGCATGCGGTAATTGCCGTTTCGCCAAGCGCTAAAAGAATCCGGATCATGGGAATCGGGAACGTATCGCCTGGTTACGGTTAAAAAGCGCAGACAGGCGAGCATGACCTTAGCCTCAGCAAGAACGAACACGGCCAGCCGAGACCGACGCAGGCGAGCGAGAATGAGCCGGATTCTGCCCCCGCCAGGATACTCCTTTCGCACACGCCGTATGCTGCCCATCAGCCCTCCCTCCCCCCGGTCTTTTGCACTGCCGATTGCGCCTGGACCCTTCGAAGACTCTTCAATGCAGCTCTACGGACGTGCGGGTGAGGGTCCTGGAGAGCTTCCCTCAGCGCCACCAGGCAATCTTGCGGCCTTAACGTCCCAAGGCTCTGCATTGCCTGCCACCGAACAAAATGCCGGGGATGCCCCAAAAGCTTTTTCAGAGCAGAAATATCACTATCACGACCATCAGACATCTTGCCCAATGCCAAGGCCGCCATCTGCATGCGAGAATCCATGAAGCTAGCTGCGCTTACTCCGACCGGAAATTTATTTTTTCTATCAAAATGCCATATTAGGAATTCCTCAATATTATAATTAAGAATTAATAATAGAGTCGCCCTACCTATAGGGACCAAGTCTATGGCCTTCCCTCCAGGATTAAAGATAAAAATATCTCCAACGTTCATTATTTTCTTATCATGAAGATATAACTTGTATTCACGATTAAAAATATCATTATTAAACTTATTTCCCGTCACTTTATATGTTAACATCTTGACCCCACACGGCCCGACAACAGCAATCGCTGCCCTACTTGGAAAGGTAGATAGAAATTTACTAATTTCACTCCTCTCTAGTAAGATCAATGACAAACTTACCCCATCTCGCTCACCCAAAAGCAAGCGGCCAATGCCAGCCAATGTCTTAGGAAGATACGAATGATTATGAGACAGATTTACAAGGTACCTATCGACAATGACTCGCAAGTCAGGAGAGGAAACGATAATTTTAAGCTTTTCTTTTATATCGTCATCACAAAAAGACTTGCTAGATGATAGTAAATATTCAATAATATCACGTACCCCCAGATCACAATATTCAACAGAACAACAAATGTTATTGTTTTCACAATCAAATAAATCGTCAGATTTTATAATCATGGGAATCTACATTGACATTTATATATAATATTTCAAAACTGAACGTAATTCACAGAAAATTAGGTGACGGCATACCTTTCTCTTGCAAAGAGACGTACACCGCCACCTTCCACGCCCTAAGCGGTAACGATAATTATAGCAATGATAGACGCAATAAGTGCCGGATCTCCGCTCCCTGAAAGCGCGACTTGTTCTTCAAGATTCTCAAGAGACATCATCTTCTGATGGGCTTTACAGCTCATAGCATCTCTCCTTCTTTTACGGAGCCCCCGTACGAGACACAACTTTTAACATCTCAAGGGCTCTCCCCGCTGATCGCCGGATGCGGCCTCGTGCCCGCAACCGGTCACCTGCACACCGGTCGTAGAACCGGTGTAGTTATACTACACCCTCACGGATGTATCCCGTCAAGAGGGTCTCTGTTCACATTTGCGTGAGCAGTACGTGCATTTTCATGAAAAACATGCGCAAGAAGAGGGGAAAACGCGCGGCGGGCTTCATGAGACCCCCCACTCTGCATAGAGCAGGCCTCTCCCCTGCCGGCCAGCCCTGGTCAGGCCCGGCCAAGGCAGCCTCCTCCCCGTCCGGCCCCATCACACGGTTCCCGAAGCAGGCCGGTTCCATGGGCGCTTCCACCGGGCTCCGCCAAGACCTCGCCCCCATGGACGTCTTCCGCCGGCGCGAAGGCGGCTGCCGCCTCCCGCCTGCATGGCCCCTGCCCGGATGGGGGAAGAAGGCCGAACCGGCCCTCTCCCCCACCTCAGTCCCTTGCGGTCGTCCTCATGCGCTGCGGCGC
>RFGJ01000553.1 GCA_003696665.1 Gammaproteobacteria bacterium
CGGCAACAGGTGAAAATCCCCACCGGCCGAATCCACGAAACCTGCCTCCCCGCCCACGATGTTGCCAGGACCCCACTCCAATACCTCGCTCACACCCGTCGTGTCCCCTACGTAGCAGTGTGTCAGGTGGTAGGGAACAGATTCGGAAGTGCCAAAACGAGGAAATATGGAATTGTAAAAATGCGAAACATTGAACCCGGAAAATCCTTTTGCAAAGGTTTCCAATTCGCTCACTTGAAAAGCCACATTTGAAAATATCAGTGAATCACCATCTCCTTCATCCACATTAATAAAATTAAACACAGAAACTAATTTAGACGTTGGATTTATAAATTCTACATTTTGCACAAAAACATCAGGATCAACATCGCCAAATTGATTAAGCGGACCAAAATCAACCAATCGAACACTATCATCGACCGAAGAAAAAAAGAGCCCATCTACAAAAAAATCTGTAGAACTAACCTTAACACATCCACTATGCATTCCACCAGAATCAAAAACTCTTACATCGCTAACAGCCACACAGTTCTTTTCTGAAACCGTAATAAAACGATTCACTTCATAAGGCACTACACCAACAATATTTCTCAACACAACTTTTGTATCACCTGCAAAATCACTATAACCTTTGTCTATTGAAATGCATTCTTCAGTGTTCAAGTTGTCAAAAACCAACCCCTCAAGAATCACATCCTTAAGCATGGTGTAAAACAATCCAACTACATAAATTGATTTTGTGTTTTCACCATCAGGATATTCCACTTTTTTTTCGCGTATAAAACAATCCCTGACCGTCAAACTGCTTTTCAAATTTTCTCTCGCCCCAAACCACATCATGGTCGAGCCTGCCCCCTGCGTCGTCCAGTTATTCTCGAACACGCAGTCCACGATCTCGAAACGGTCGATGCCCGGGCCTTCTTCGTAGTATAGTGCACCCGCCTGGTGATAGGCATAGTTGTCGATAAACCGGCATTGCCACAAGTCATTGGCCGTCTCTTCGAAGCTGCCGCCATTGCGATACAGTCCGCCGGCTCGCGAAGCCGCGCGGTTGTTC
>RFGJ01000554.1 GCA_003696665.1 Gammaproteobacteria bacterium
AAGTTGAGTTCCCAGTCTTGAAAATTGCCTTAAACAGACTATCAATCAAATGCGGTCGCAATTTGCCAAGCGCCTTGCGAACCTTTCCAACAGGGCCCAACACTGTCCAGTCGTCAGATGCAGCAACATCGACACAAAGGGTCGAATCTACCCCCCCCTGACGTAAAGCGTGGTGGATACGATAAGCCGCTCGGGCAGCTCCGCCAACGATATCGGAATGGCTAAGATGCAAAACTTTCACAAAGTAAAACCACTTTTTAGTAGATCAGCATACGCGTGAAAAGCCGGGCCAGCTTATCCGGCAGGTATTGCGTGTAACGCCATAAGGTCAAAGATTGCTGTTCAACTTGTCGTGCATCTCCAAGCTTTAAGTCACCTTTCCTAATGAATGCGCGGCCATAGGAAATTTTCTCAGCTGGCTCGAGCCCCATCACTTTCATGACCACATCCCAAGTATGACGAAAGTGAAAAGTCTGTGGAAGGTGGCATAGGATAACAGGGTAAAAACAATTTGCAATGAGATACTTACCACCAACATGTAAATATTGTGCGGTCTTATATACCATTTGTAAAGGGTCGAGAACATGCTCAAAAACATCAGTAGCTATAATCACATCATATTTTCCGCACATCTCATGCCTATAGCTGACATTAGATGTTCTCTCTGCGCGAGCGATAGCCAAGGGATGAGGATGCGGTTCGATGACTTCAACAAATGTTTCGGGCAGCGACGCGCCGATCATACGTGCCAATCCGCCGAAACCACCTCCAAACTCGGCAACGCGCAAAGGAGCTTGTTGTACTACCCAATTCTTGTACTGTTCACGGTTTTCCAAACTTTCCTTATGCTGTTCGATAAACAAGCCATTCAGTAGCCAGACTGGATGACTGTAGAAGGCACTGGTTCTGGCATCCATAACCATTGGATCACAGCCAATGGATTTCCACACATCATCCATCAAACTCCACATCTGCTCCAAGTCTGGATAGCCTGCAAATCGATCAAAAACATCTTCCAACCATCGACGTTCTTCTGCTGTGATCAAAGTTAGATCATCAGTACTTATCCATTCTGTGAGATCAGACATTGTAATCCAGCATCCCAGAAAGTGGTGTTAATTCCATCGCCGGCCTTTCGTACGGCCTGCTTGGCTCGTCAGTTAACAAATTCTTGCCTCCCTCCGGATTGAGAGGCCGTACCAGGCTCGCCAGGAAAGGGGGCAGCTCATTTGCCGTTCACCCCTCTGCTCAAGCAGAACAGCGTCTACCAGGCTGATTACGGTCGCTTTGTTTGGGAATATCCCGACCACATTCGAGCGGCGCATGATTCCCTTGTTCAGCATCTCAAAACAATTGGTTGGGTAGCGTCCCGTCAAGTGGTGTAAATTCATTCAGGTCATCGCCGGCCTTGCTATCGTTCAGGCTGTCTCGTCGGTTAACAATTCCTTCCCTTCCTCCGGCTTGAGAACCTGTGCCAGGCTTTCTAAGCTCAAGTACCTTCGGCTCACTTGCCATTCGTCGTTCTGCTCAAG
>RFGJ01000555.1 GCA_003696665.1 Gammaproteobacteria bacterium
CCCTGTGGATGCAGCGGCCATGCTGACGTTGTTCAAAATAGCCCGCGCGAAGGCTAATCCGGGGCATGAAGATAATTGGATTGACGGCGCTGGATACCTCGCCTTGGGCGGGGAAATTGCCGGAAATGGTCACGCACGGGTCACAAAATAATCTACCCGGCGCATAAGTCTTTGATTTTGTTCGGGAAATCTGGAGGCAGGGGCGGGAATCGAACCCGCTAACGGGGGATTGGAGGGGAACGGAAGGGCTTTATTTCAAGGCTTTTCTCCCCTGCATCCCCCTAAGCTCCCCCGGATTTTGTCACGATTTGGTCACAGATTTTCATGCCTGTGACCAACAAACCCGAACCTCCTTTCCGCCACCTCTCTAGCCATACAAGCCAATTCATATGTCGGGAAGTATCCTAAATGGATGAACTGCTCATTGACTCTTATCCGCGCCCTCCATTTCCCGGTTGTCTTACAAAAGGAAACGCCGACACGCTTTCCATTTCTGATTTGGCTCATGTTGCGAATATTCTTTTTCATGGACACGTCTCGTAAGTTGTTGATCTTGTCATTGAGGCGATTGCCATCAATGTGATCAATAACGCCTTTTGGCCATTCTCCATGCACATAAAACCATGCTAGTCGGCCGGCTCGATACATCTCACCATCAATTCTTATTTCACGATACCCATCATCTCTGATTCTGCCAGCTACCCTTTCGGGGCGCTTTGATCTTGATGTATCCCGCCATAAAAAGACACCAGTGTCAGGATTATATTCGAGCAGTTCTGTCAACCGCCTATGGGATAAACGTTTTTCCTTTTTTCTATTGGCCATAACTTTTGGCATTTTGCAGACCTCCTAAGCACAGCTTTGCCGCCACCTTTTCGGCCTCGGACTGCTCCTGCGGAATCCAGCGACCGTATCGCTTGCGGATCATGCCCCAGTCCTTGTGTCCCATCTGTCGGGCAACCCATAGCGGGTTTGCGCCGGCAGACAGCATCATGGATGCATAGGTATGGCGCGTCTGATATGGAGGGCGATAGCGCACG
>RFGJ01000556.1 GCA_003696665.1 Gammaproteobacteria bacterium
AAACCTGTTCACCTTGATGTCATTCATTTGCTCGGCCCCCCAGTCGAAAATTGTTATCTGCTCACTTCGTAAGGTGCGGAATGTGGGCTATATGCATGGGTTGGACGTAATTCCCAATCTTCAACTCAGCGGGATCTAAAGTAATATGCAACATCAGTTAAATCTATTGCCCTTTCAACACCAGCGGCAGATATATTGAATTTGAATAAATAGTCTCACTAAGCCCCCCAGTCCAACATGGAGTTGTGCTCAAGCCTTCTACCGTGCCACAGTAAGCATAGGCTCGTCCTTCATCTCTATAGGTGCCATCGTAGTGGTATGCACCCACGATGATATCTACATAGTCATTACCATCCACGTCTCCAGCCAAACCAACGGCAATGCCGAGCATCTCATCTGCCTGACCGCCGACAACCGTCCAGTTTGCGGTTGTGCTCAACCCTGTAGCTGACCCAAAGTAAATGCGTGCCCTTCCTGCCCCGTCCAATGAAACAGAGGGGTCGTAGAAATCTCCAACAATGAGGTCGTCAAAGCCATCATTGTTCACATCGCCTGCCGAACTTGTGGCCCCCAGATACATCCCGGCTTGTTCCCCTACAAGTATCCAATCTGCGGTAGGGCTGGGGCCTGTAGCTGAGCCATAAAAGGCATGGATACGTCCAGCGTTTTCATTAGCTCCGTCATCATACATAGGCTCTTCAAGAACAATGTCATCGTAACCATCATTATTGACATCTCCCATTGCAGCCACATGGAAACCATATCGAGCGTCAATTTGATCGCCCACAGTTGACCAGGCTGGCGTTGTGACTACTCCATCGGCTGAGCCGTAATAAACAAAGGCAGCACCCCGCATTGATGGGTACCCATACTGATACGCACCGACAATTACGTCGTCGAAACCATCATTGTTTACATCCCCAGCTGTACTCACACCCGACCCAAACGCGGTGTAATCAGCTTCGTTGAGTGTCCAAACCCTAGTAGATAGACCTGTTGCAGAGCCAGGATAGATGAACACTCGGGAATCGGCCCAGAACGGCGCCCCGATAATGACATCGTCATACCCATCGCCATTTACATCTCCAGCCGTGCCAACCGAATAACCAAATTGGCTCATGCTTTGGTCACTAGCCATAGTCCAATCTGGCGTGGCAGATAAACCGGACTCAGACCCATAAAAGACAAAAGCCTTCCCCTGACGATCCCCAAGCCCAGCATTATAACGAAAGGCACCGACAATGATATCATCGTAACCATCACTGTTAACATCGCCTGCTGTGCTAACCGATACGCCAAACTGTGCGCCGGACTGGTCAGATACATACGACCAATCTGGGAGAGCGCTGAGACCTGTTGCAGAACCATAATAGACATAGACAGCTTCGCAACCACTAGCAGCGACAATAACATCATCATACCCATCGCCGTTAACATCGCCAGCTGTGTCAACTGAATTGCCAAAATGACACCCTGTATTATCTGTGTTGGGAGCAGCTTTTGCGATAGTGTTGATAGTGATCAGGATCGGCACGAAGCTAAAGATAATCGATAGGATAATGGTGATTATTCGTTGCTTTTTCATTTTTCAGACTCCTTGTGTAATTTTTGAGGTCGTTCTGGTCTAGAAGAATACGGATGAAGTCGCCCCAGGCTCATATCTGATTCACCATAGAGCAAACTGTTAGAGAGACACCATTAATCAAAAACGCCATTTGTTCCGTTTTCAAGAGTGACTCCACTGCAAAAAGCTGAACTTTACCAACTTAGAATCGGGCTTGCAGCCGTGCGGTGAAGCCGCAACGCCCGAAAC
>RFGJ01000557.1 GCA_003696665.1 Gammaproteobacteria bacterium
ACGAGCGGGGCTCGGTGGTGGCGGTGGCGAACGATGCGGGCGCGGCGATCGCGACCTTCCGCTACGGGCCGTGGGGAGAAAGCTCCGACACGGCGTTCAGCCGCTTCGGCTACACGGGCGCGATCCGGCTTCCGGGCACGGATCTGCTGCACATGCGCGCGCGGGTTTATGCCACGGAGCTCGCCCGCTTTCTTGAGCCTGACCCCATCGGTTTTGCCTCCGGCCAGCTCAATCTCTATTCTTACGTCGGCGGCGATCCGGTCAATGCCGTCGATCCCCTTGGCACTGACGACGAGCCGATCGAGGAGATCGTCGTAACCGGGACGCGTCCGAAGAAACCGTCGGAGAGCCAAAGGCGCCTTTTTGCGATCGCGTTAAGCAACTATATTCTCGATGGTTTGATGCAAGGCCTCGCGATGCTCGGGTTTTCCCCCAGCCAGATTGACGCCATATGCAATTCTGATCCCAGGGATCCGGACAAAGCGACGTTCCCAACCAGCGAAGAGGCCGCCGCGAATGCATTCAAGTTTTATGCGCAACGTTATGGAACGGACAAAGAAATTGGATCGGTTATTGTTAAAGTAATAAATGGTTTTAAGGCAGTTAACGTGACCGTTGGTAGCGGAGATTCTATATCCATCTCGCTAAAAAATCTACCAGGGATTCCGATATCTATTCTGCATTCGCATCCTCCGACAGGCTTTCCTGCCGGTGACCAGAGCAGGTCCATGCTCTCAGGGCCGAGTTCACGCAATGCATTGACTGGTTATCCTGGGAAACCGGTAGATACGGAATTTCTCAATGACCTTAACGACCAACTGGCAGTGCAGGGGATCGCTCCTTTTTCGGCGTTACTGGTAACACCATTCGGTGGATTGGTGCGATTTAATCCACCATTCAAGGAGAGGGCGCCGGGCAAGGAGGTTCTCCCGAGAGGGTGCTTGTTTGGGCGAAGGGAAGGGTGAAAGCATGGTGGCGTATGGAAAGGCCATGATATGAACGACCCTTTTCAAGATCACATACGAGATTTTAGAATTTTCTTGAGGGTGGTCGCGGTAATAGGAGGGCTTGCGTGGGGGATAGAATCGTTGAGCGCTATGGCGCGGGTAGAACCACCTTCTAGTTCTAATGAAGAGAGCAGAGTCAGCCAAGAGGAATTGGCTCAAAAGCTCTCTAAGTTAAACGACCTAACAGTAACGTTTGTGCATCCACAAATTGAACCATTACCTGCACACCATGCCTCCTTTGTTGTACAGGATATCAGGGGGCGGCGTGTGAAGTTATCAATCACCGCCAGCAAAAAAGATGGTCATTTAGAGAAAATATGTATTCGTAGAAAGTGTTTAAAAATTGATAAAATTATTCCAAAAATAAAATATGTTCAGAAAGTCTGGTTGGCCGAGCCTGTCGTTCGATCTTGGTATTATAAATCGGAGATGCGACCATTCTTTGCAATCTATATTCCTTTTGAGACTTTTATTGATGTCAATAAACAGTGTCAATCCCAGAAAGGGCGGAGAGATAGGTGGAGTAGGAATATGGAGATCATAATTGACAGCCAATTGAAATCCATAAAATTATCGATAAGGTGCTTCGGAAATGAAATATATTATACTTATAAGGAAAATAAAGATGAATAAATAACTTGTAACGCTTCGTCGGCCGGGGTGCGTGGGGCTACGCTCATGATGTGGAGAACCACCTCACGCAGGTGACGGGCCCGGTGAACCTGACGCTCAGCTATGATGCTTTGGGGCGGCTGGAGCGATTGATCGAGAGCGGGCAGGAGACGCGCTTCGTCTATGACGGTGCGCAGGTG
>RFGJ01000558.1 GCA_003696665.1 Gammaproteobacteria bacterium
CTTGGCGGCGGAAGCGCAGTATTTTGACGGCACGCGTTTTGTCACCAACACTGATGACAATTGTTCGGCCACTTACACGGGATGGACCGCGCCGACATTGGGCAGCTTTTCCGGCAACTTGCAGGCAGGAGAGACCACGCTGACCGAGGGTGGTATGAATGCGGGCATTTTGCCGTTGACCTTGTCCGCACCCGGTGAAGGCAACGATGGTTCGGCGGTCTTGACCATGGTCGCACCGCCGTGGCTCTTTTACGATTTTGATGGTGACGGCAATCCGGAAACGGCTTCTGCATTGATCGTTTTTGGCATCTATGATGGGCGTGAACCTGTGATTTATTGGCGCCAACGATTCGGACGCTAGCCTACACCCAGATAAGATAGCCTAGAAGATGCCTTGCAAATTGCCAAAGGAAGCTGAATATTGGCACGCCTAGAATCGACAGCATTATCAACACCATAAAAAACAAGTTTCCATACTGATGATTAAGGCGGCTGTAGTGGCGATTAAGCGGCGGAGGCAGCAAATATTCTGCAATATAGTGACCGTCTAGGGCGCCGATGGGAAGCAGGTTGAACAGGCCAAGCAGCAAGTTAATCAACGCGATAAAAGTCAGGAATGTTTGAACCCCTTGTGTTTCAAAACCATACCAACCATGCGCAACGCCATAGGCAAGTAAGTTGGCACTGATGATGGCGAGCAGAAAATTCATCATGGGGCCGGCCAGCGCGACCCAGAAACTGGCACTCCGATGACGAAAACGACGCGAATCGACCGGTACCGGTTTGGCGAAGCCAAAACCAATGAGTACCACCAAAAGCAGTCCAAACCAGTCAATGTGCACCAATGGGTTGAGCGACAGCCGTCCCATGCGCGCCGCGGTGTCATCACCAAAGCCATAGGCGGTGATGGCATGGCCAAATTCGTGAAACGTCAAAGAAAACAGTAGGGCGAACAAAATCATGATAAACAGGGTGATGTGTCCCTGAAACAGCAACTCAAGCATTTTTGTCCTCCCTCGCGACAGGTAATGGCCCAAACGACTGACATGTCGGCATAATCTCAATGGAGTTGATGTTGACATGAGGCGGCAGCGTCACCGCCCAGTGGACGGTTTCCGCTATGTCTTCTGCCGTGAGTGGCTCGCAACCGGCGTATACCTGTTTTGCTTTGCTCCGATCCCCCTTGAAACGCACGATGGAAAATTCGGTTTCGGCAAGCCCAGGTTCAATATTGGTGACGCGGACACCTGTGCCATGCAGATCAGCACGGAGATTATTGGAAAACTGTTTGACGAACGCCTTGGTGGCACCGTAGACATTGCCGCCGGGATATGGCCAATTGCCGGCAATGGAGCCGATGTTGATAATATGACCACGCCGCTGGCTCACCAAATGGGGCAAAACCAATCGAGTGAGCCGGACGAGCGCCTTGATATTGGTATCGATCATAGTGTCCCAATCTTTGAGGCTTGCCTTAGGCGCGGGCTCAAGCCCCAATGCCAGCCCGGCATTATTGACCAGCACGTCTATGCCTTCTTCGGTGGATGTGAGCGCCTCGACGACAGTCTGTAGAAAGTCGTGGTCACGAACATCTCCCACAAACATCTGGTATGGTCCCGGCAATTGCCGAGCCACCTCTGCCAGTTTCACTTCGCGTCTCGCCACTAGGGCAACGGGCCACCCAGATGACGACAGTCGTTTTGCGATTGCGGCGCCAAACCCACTGCTTGCTCCCGTGATCAAGGCCCAACCGTGTTGATTCATGGTATGACAGACTCCGCTTGTGATGCTTTTGCTATCTTATCTTGAAAGATTCGCTAGAATGAACGCACCTTATCATCAATTGTTGTTTCGAAAAAGGACGCACAATGGTCTCGGTGAAGGTCGAGATAGAAAGTCAGTTTTTGGCGGACGAATCTGAGCCAGACGAGCAAGAATTCGTATTCGCCTATCACGTTCGTATTGTCAACGACGGAGATGTCGGTGTGCGGGTCATGCGACGTTATTGGTTCATTGAAGATGGGAGTGGACGTGATACCGAAGTGGAAGGCGAGGGTGTCGTGGGGCAAACCCCTTATATTGCTCCTAATGACCATTATCGCTATACCAGTTTTGCCCGTTTAGAAGCGCCAGTTGGGAGGATGTCGGGTCATTACTGGGTGGAAACGGACACAGGCGAAACCGTTAAGATTGAGATTCCGCCATTTACGTTGAAGGCGGATCGCTGGGTGCACTGATGAGCAGCTATGTGATAGGTGATCTACAAGGTTGCTGGCAACCACTGCAGCGATTGCTCGACGCCATTGGCTATCGGCCTCAATCGGATGAGCTTTATTTTGTCGGTGACTTGATCAATCGCGGGCCTGATTCTTTGGCATGTTTAAGGTGGTGTTACGCTGCAGGCGAACAGGTCAAGGTGGTGCTGGGCAATCACGACTTGGCGGCAATGGCCATGTGGTATCAAGGCAAGCCCCCGATGCCAACATTGGAACCGCTCTGGGGTGCCCCCGATGCGCCTCAGTTGTTTGATTGGTTATGTCACCAGCCGCTCTTGCGTGTTATCAACGCGCAGAAAGCCATTATTGTCCACGCTGGCATGCCACCGAACTGGACACTGGCCCAAGCGCAAACGTACGCAGAGGCGGTGCAGGCGCATCTGCAAGCCGATGACGACACGTGTGTGAAATTTTTAAAGCAGATGTGGGGCAATTCGCCAGAATGTTGGCATCAGTGTCAAGCGGAAATCGAGCGTCTTCGTTTTACCGTCAATGCGCTGACACGTATGCGAATGGTAGATGCGGATGGTTGTCTAGATTTTACCTGGAAAGGCCACCCTGATGATGCTTCCAACGCGCTTCAGCCATGGTTCAAATTGCCGTTGGCGATACCGCGTGGTTATCGAATTGTCTTTGGGCATTGGGCCGCGCTCAATGGCGAGACTGGTGTGGCGAATGTGATTGGTGTGGATACAGGGTGTGTTTGGGGCGGTCGATTGACTGCATATCGATTGGATGATGGGGCTTATTTTTCGGTATCGTGTGACTGAGTCGCTTTGTTTCTCTTTCACTTTTTTCTAAACTGGCACAGAACTGCGATCGACAGGAGGCTTTATGAAAAAAATTCTAGGGATTCTGCTGGCCGTGAGCACCCCGCTGTGGGCCGCCAATTTTCCACCCGCGCAATACGATGGAAAAATGAAATGGATACTGGCCGCTGGGCTACAAGGCGGGGGCGATGCGTTGCAATCGGTGGTGGACGTTTCGACGGGAGACACCGTCGAGAAATTACGTGCGGGCGGTTATTTTGCGTTACGTGTTGGCGCTGTCTTGCCGCTAGGTGAGCAAAAAAATTGGTCGCTAGAGACCACAGTCGGTTATCTGTACGACGAGATATCGTCAAATATTAATGTCAACGACAATGCCAAGTTTGAGCGCACTACCGTGGAAGTAATCCCCTTTTACAATTTTGGACGGCATCGCATCGGCATTGGTTTGACCTATCACATCGGTCCCAAGTTCGAACAGACGGCCAGTGTTGGCAATTTGGAAGTTGAGTTTGATGACGCGCTAGGCGGGGTTGTGCAATATGACGTGCGCTACGACAAATGGATTTCGGCTGGCATTCGAGCTGGATTCATTCAATATGATTACACTGGTAGCAGTGTTGATGCCCCATTTTTTGGCATTCATTTGAATTATGAGTTTTAACTTTTGTTAACCAAGGGCGCGCCGATTAGGCGCGCTTACGGACGAGGTTGAGAAAACGCAAATTGAAAGCGTTTTTTTCATCTGCTGGGCGAAAGGTTTCCGTTTCGATTTCCCAATCGTCGGTTGACCATGTGGGAAAATAGGCATCGCCTTCTAATTCGGCCTCGATGAGTGTCAAATACATGCGCTCAGAGATTGGCAGTGCCTGAGCGTAAAGATTGGCACCACCAATTATCATGATTTCTTCTGCCTCACCGGCAAGCTGTATGGCGTCATCAAGGCTATGCACTACACTAGCGCCCGGTGCTGAAAATGTGTGGTCACGTGTTAAGACGATATTATGCCGGCCTGGCAATGGCCGACCGATGGACTCGAACGTCCGCCGCCCCATCACCACCGGCTTGCCTAAAGTGACACGCTTGAAGTGCGCTAGGTCGGCAGGTAGGTGCCACGGCATTTGATTCTCACGCCCGATGACGCGGTTGCGCGTCATCGCGCAGACAAGGGACACAATGCTCATACGGCCACCGGTGCTTTGATGTGTGGATGTGCCTGATAATTGAGGATCTCAAAATCCTCGTATTCGTAATCGAAGAGAGAAGGCGGTCGGCGCTTGATATTCAGCGTCGGTAATGGATAGGGTGCTCGCTGAATTTGTAGGCGCGCCTGCTCCAAGTGATTGTGGTAGAGATGGATGTCGCCACCGGTCCAGATGAATTCACCGACATCCAAATCAGTTTGCTGGGCGACCATATGCGTGAGCAAGGCGTAACTGGCAATGTTAAAAGGCACACCCAGAAAAAGATCACAGCTACGTTGATACAACTGGCAAGACAGTCGGCCGTTGGCCACATAGAACTGGAACAGAAGGTGACAGGGTGGGAGTGCCATTTGTTTAAGCGCACCCACATTCCATGCTGAGACAATCAACCGTCGCGAGTTTGGGTTATGTTTAATTTCCGCAATCACCTGCGAGATTTGGTCTATGGTGCGACCGTCGGCGGTTGGCCAGCTGCGCCACTGCGCCCCATACACTGGACCCAAATCGCCATTTTCGTCAGCCCATTCATCCCAAATGGTCACGCCGTTGTCATTGAGGTAGCGAATGTTGGTGTCGCCACGCAGAAACCATAACAGTTCGTAGATAATGGAGCGTAAATGTAACTTTTTTGTGGTGACCAGCGGAAACCCCTGACGGAGGTCGAAGCGCATCTGATGTCCAAACACGCTACGCGTACCCGTGCCGGTCCGGTCATCTTTGTCAACACCATGTTCAAGCACATGCCGCATAAGATCAAGATAGGCTTTCATTGCGAATCATTCCTCTTAAGATGCTCGGCGAACAGCGTACACTGCGAGCGCCACCCCGGCAATCACCATTGGCAGTGACAACAGTTGTCCCATTGTCAGCCAGGAAATGATGGTGCCAAGATGGGCGTCAGGTTCCCGGAAGAATTCCACCGTAAACCGAAAAATACCATAACCGAGCAAAAACATGGCAGACACCAAGCCGGTCGGTCGAGGTCGGCTGGAAAACCACCACAACACAACAAACAGTACCACTCCCTCTAACAAAAACTCATACAGCTGGGAAGGATGACGAGGCAGTTGCAAGGGATCGCGCGGAAAGACCATGGCCAATGGAAAATCAGCGCTGACTGGCCGCCCCCACAGCTCGCCATTAATAAAATTACCAATCCGTCCTGCGCCAAGTCCAATGGGTACCAGCGGTGCGACAAAATCGCCAACCGTCAGGAAAGAACGGCCAGTACGTTTGGCAAAATACCAAAGGGCACCAATGACGCCCAGAAGACCACCATGAAAACTCATACCGCCTTCCCATATCTTGAACAGATAAAGCGGATTGGCAATGAATAAATCAAGGTGATAAAAGAGGACATAGCCCACACGGCCACCCACAATCACACCGATGAAGCCGTAGTACATCAGATCGCTGACTTCGGCTGGCCGCCATCGACCCTGACTGGCTTTGGCCCGATAAGTGCCAAGCCACAGTGCCGCCACAAAGCCGATCAGGTACATGACACCATACCAATGGATTTTGAGCGGACCAATTTGCACAAGGACAGGATCGATCTGTGGGTAAGTCAGCATATTGATAACTCCGTGAGTTTATTCTAGGCCATGCCAAAACATGTTGGCGGCCACGAGCAACAGAAACAACGCAAAAATCCGGCTTAATATGCGCGCCGGAAGTTTTTGCGCCAAGCGGGCGCCGAGGGGGGCCGTCTGGCTGCTGATGAGCACAATACCAAAAAATGCCGGGAGATAAACAAAGCCAAGGCTGAGCGGTGGCAAATCTTCTCTGCCTATCCCGTTGAGGATAAAGCCGAGTGTCCCTGCAATGGAAAGCGGTAAACCAATGGCAGATGCCGTTCCGACCGCGCGTGCCATGGCGGTATTCCAATAGGTGAGAAAAGGGACAGTAATGGATCCACCACCAATACCGACCAGTGTGGAAAATGACCCGATGATCGCTCCGGCAATGGCTAGCCCAAGTTTTCCCGGTTCCTGTTTGTGTGGCGCCGGTCGCAGTCGAAGAAACATCTGTGCGGCAATGGCCAACGCGAAAATGGCAAAAACCAGTTTTAAACCGTTGGCTGGAATCAGGCGGGCCAGCTGCGCACCAAGTAATCCGCCGACAATGACGCCAGGCGTCATCGCTTTGAACACCCACCATATCACTGAGCCATGGCGACTGTGGGCGCGTACAGAGGCGATTGACGTCACTACGATGGTGGCCAGTGAAGTCGCCACGGCCATATGGGTGACCAAATGTTGGGGGACGCCGGAGATCGGCAATAGATATATCAGGGTCGGCACCACAACCAGTCCGCCACCCACACCCAAGAGCCCTGCCAGCAACCCGACCAATGCGCCAGTGCCGAGATAAAGCAGGATATCAATGAGTGAGAGTGTGAACATAAGTAATTGGAAAGTCGAAGGTGATGTCTACTATACACATTGTGATTGGCGCTCATTGTAGCGCAAAATCGCTTAACAGATCTTCACCGCCGCCAGAAATCAGGGCTTAGCAAGACCAAAATGGTAAATATTTCAAGTCGTCCAAGTAACATGCTCAAATTGGCGACCCATAACCCAAAATCCGATACTGAACGAAAATCGGATGCGACCCTTTCAAGGCCGGGTCCCATATTGTTGATGGTCGCGACCACGGCGGAAAAAGCACTGAGCGGATCCAGTCCATCCGCCATAAGTAACAGCATGAGCGCCACAAACAGGGCAACAAACGTCGCAAAAAAGCCCCAGACGCCTTGAATCACCTTTTCAGGCACCGCACGATTGGCGAGCCGAATGACGAACACTCCGTTTGGATGAATCAGTCGACGAATTTCCCGCCAACCTTGCTTGAACAGCAACATGATGCGAATCACTTTCATGCCACCGCCAGTTGAGCCAGCACAGCCACCAACGAAAGCGCCAAACATCAGGAGCATAGGTAGAAAACTGGGCCATTTCTGAAAGACATCAATAGAGAAGCCCGTGGACGTGCCGACGGAAATCGCATGAAATACTGCCTGATGAAAGTCGTGCCAGAAGTTTTGATAGTATCCATTTTGCCACAACACAAATGCGCAGATGAGGGCGACACTTAAATGAAATGTGAAAAATGTTAAAAATTCTGAGTCACGAAAATAGGGAATTCGCTGCGGAAACTCGCCTCTGGAAAATGCCACCACCGTGGCGAAATGCAGCGAGAAATTTGTTGCCCCAAGCAGCATGAAAAGATTGGCAATCCAATGTATTGCCTTTGAATCAAAATAGCCAAGACTGGCATCGTGCGTGGACATGCCGCCTGTGGATATGGTGGTAAAAGCATGATTGATGGCGTCGAAGCCAGACATGCCAGCGAGCCAGTAGGCTAAGGCGCACAAGGCCGTAAGGCCAAAATAAATGCGCCACAAGGCAGAGGCGGTGCCTGCAATTCTAGGGGTGAGTTTGGCATCTTTGACCGGGCCTGGCGTTTCCGCTTTAAACAGCTGCATGCCCCCGATGCCAAGCATTGGCATCACGGCCACGGCAAGCACAATGATCCCCATGCCGCCGAGCCATTGTAGCTGACTTCTGTAGTACAAAAGCGCATGTGGCAAGTCATCAAGGCCTGTGATCACGGTGGCGCCAGTTGTCGTCAGACCGCTGAAAGTTTCAAATGTTGCCTCGGCAAAACTCATATCCAGCGCGTCTGCCCAGTAAAATGGCAGGGCGCCGACCAGCCCGAGTACAAACCAAAATAGGAAGACGACCAAAAAACCATCTCGGATTTTGAGTTCGAGTGAGTCGTGTCGGAAAGTCCACCAAACGATCACACCGGCCATGGCAGAAACAATAAACGCAGCGGCAAAGGCAATGCCTTCACCGTCTTCGTACCACAGCGCCACCAATAATGGCGGAATCAACGTGGTGCTGAACACCGCGATTAACATGCCAACAATGCGAGCGATGGTTCGCCAGCGCATAACCGCTCCCTACACGAACGTTGCGTCGACTTGGAAGAGGGCTTCCACTTCCTGCACGACAGATTTTTCGACAATAAACAAAATGACGTGATCTCCGCTTTGAATGACGATATTGTCGTGTGCCATCAGCACGGTATCGCCTCGCACAATGGCACCAATCGTGGTGCCTGGTGGTAACGGAACTTCATCAATGCGTTTGCCCACCACTTTGGAGGTGGTTTCGTCGCCATGGACAACCGTCTCAATGGCTTCAGCCGCTTCTTTGCGAAGTGAGTAAACACAGGCAACATCGCCGCGTCGAATATGGGTCAGGAGACTGCCGACCGTGGTCTGGCGTGGCGAAAAAGTGACGTCAATGTCGCCTTCATGAATCAGATCCGAATATTCGGTGTGGTTGATGAGCGCCATGGTCTTTCTGGCACCCAAGCGTTTCGCCAGCATGGCGGAAAGGATGTTGACCGCGTCGTTGTTGGTGACAGCAATAAAGACGTCCATTTGTTCAATGTTTTCAGCACGCAACAGTTCCTGGTCGGTGGCATCGCCGCACAATACCACCGTGTCGCCAAGCATTTCCGCCAGGGCGGCAACACGGTGCACGGAATGCTCGATGAGCTTTACCTGATGTGAGTGCTTGAGCGTCATCGCCAGTCCGGCACCAACATGGCCACCGCCAGCAATCATAATGCTTCGATAGGGGTGTTCCAGACGTTGTAGTTCACGCATCACATTTTGTATGTGATGCGGTGTGGCGAGAAAGAAAACTTCATCTTCGGCTTCGATGACGGTATCGCCTTTGGGTTGGATGGGGTGGCCACGTCGAAAGATAGCCGCCACACGTGTGTCCACGGTCGGCATATGCTGTTTGAGTTCGCTGATGGCATGCCCGACCATCGGACCGCCGTAATAGGCACGGACGGCGACGAGTTGTACCTTGCCATCGGCAAAATCAAGCACCTGTAGGGCGCCTGGATGCTCAATGAGTCGGACAATATAGTCCTTGACCACTTGTTCGGGGCTAATGACGACATCCACCGGGAAGGCATCATAATGAAAAAGAGCCTCTTTGTGACGCAAATAGGCGCGTGACCGAATGCGCGCAATTTTTTTGGGCACATGGAATAGGTGGTGGGCGATTTCGCAAGCGACAATGTTGGTTTCATCAGAATTTGTCACCGCGACAAGCAAATCGGCGGAATCAAGTCCAGCCTGCCGTAACACATCTGGATGTGAAGCGTGTCCAACCACTGTTTGCAAATCTAGGTGTTGACTAAGGCTGTCTAGTGCTTCTGTGTCGGTGTCGATCACGACGACATCGTATTGCTCTTTGGCCAAACTACGGGCGACTGAGCTGCCGACTTGACCTGCGCCGAGAATGACGATTTTCATTGTTGTCACCTACTACGGTGTGTCGGGCATTGTTTGCTTGTGCAAAGCAGCATAATAGAAACCATCCATAAATTGCCAGCCCGGATAGCATTGCCAACCAATTGCAGTTGGCAGTGGCGAAGGGTCCGTCCAAGGCAGCGGTACGGCTCTGGCATCCGGTGTGAGGTCAATAAATTTTTGAATTTGAACCTCATTTTCTTGAGTCGTGACGGCACATGTGGCGTATATCAACCGACCGCCTGGCCGCACCAATGGCCAAAGCGATTGCAACATCGATTTTTGGGTGGCGGCAACAGCGGTGACGTCGCTGAGACGTCTGAGCAACTTAATGTCCGGATGTCGGCGTATCACACCGGTTGCACTGCAGGGGGCGTCAAGCAAAACCACGTCAAAAGGTTGACCATCCCACCAACTGTCAGGATGGCACGCATCGCCTCGAATCAGTGTCGCTTTGGCTCCAATCCGACGGAGATTTTCTTCGACTTTTTTTAGACGAATCGGATCGCTGTCCACCGCATTGACCACAGCCTCCGGACAAATTTCCAGAATATGGGCTGTTTTGCCACCGGGTGCAGCGCAGGCATCCAATATTCGCATTTCGGGTTGTGGGGCCACCGCCAAACCAGCCAATTGAGCGGCGGCATCTTGAACGGAGGCCAGACCTTCGTAAAACCCTGGCAGCCGGTTCACTTCGACAGGGTCGCGTAACACCAAGGCATCCGGTGCAACGGGGTGCGGCTGGGCGGCAATGCCAGCATCGGCGAGCACACGACAGTAGTGTTCACGCGTCGTTTTTTGCCGATTGACACGCACGGTCATCGGCGCCTGACTATTGGAGCCACTCGCCAGGAGCTGGATGTGTTTAGGCCAACTGCGCTTCCATAGTGTCCACAGCCATTGTGGGAGATCGAGCATAGCCCAAGGAGTTTTGCGAAGCCATGCCTGAATGGTGTGTGGCTCTCTTTGTACGCGCCGGAGTACGGCATTCAGCAGCGAGCACGCCCACGGCTTGTCAAGTTGGCGGGCGGCATTGACCGTTTCCGAGATGGCAGCATGGGGCGGAACGCGGCTTTCGAGCAGTTGATAGAGCCCCACCGCCAACAGCGCACGTACGAGCGTTTCTGAGCGTTTGAGGCGTTTGTCGCACGCCTCGTCAATAATCACTCGCCAGCGTGGATAATGGCGCAGCGCACCGTGTGTTAAGGCTTTGGTGAGACTGCGTTCTTTGTTAGGCATGGCCGCGAGTTCATCTGCATATTCATCGAATAACTGCGACAATGAGCGCCCCTTGGCGACCACATTGTCGACAAGGATGGCGGCCAATGCACGAGCACTGTGGGTCATGGCCAACGCGCTCCGGTGTGCCATTGCTGGCCGTGGCCACTCAGCCATTCGTGTGCCTGCATCACTCGCTTCCCAGCAGGTTGCAATTTTTGGATGCGCAAAATGCCTTCGCCCGTGGCAACGTCGATTCCGCTTGATGTGAGCTTCAGCAAGGTCCCCGGGGCTTCACGGCAGGGTTCGTCAATCGCATCAGCCGCCCAAATCCGCAGCGGGTTAGACAGGGCTACGAAGCTGACCGGCCATGGGTTAAATGCGCGCACTTCACGTGCTATCTGAATGGCGGACTTGTGCCAGTCGATCCGGGCCTCGGATTTTTGCAGTTTTGGCGCATAGGTGGCGCCCTCCTGTGGCTGGGGTGTGGGTTGGCACTGGCCGGCAAGAATGGATGGCAGTGTCTCGTTGAGGCATTGTGCACCAAGCATTGCGAGTCGATCGTGCAGGGTTTGCCCAGTATCTGAGGGAAGGATGGCGATCTCTCGCGTTGCATAGAGCGGACCGGTATCCAGGCCTTTATCCATTTTCATCAAAGAAATGCCGGTCACCTCATCGCCCGCCAAAATCGCGCGTTGAATGGGGGCTGCACCTCGCCAGCGTGGCAGCAATGAAGCATGCACATTCAGGCAGCCGTGCTTGGGCAGGTTGAGCACTGTTTCCGGCAACAACAGCCCGTAGGCGACCACGATGAGAATATCAAGTCGAGCCGCAGCCAGTGTCGCAACGATATCGGGCGATTGGAGCGATGGCGGTTGAAGGACGGGAATGCCTTGCGTCTGTACAATTTGCTTGACGGGCGGGGCGGTGAGGTTCTTTCCGCGTCCAGCGCGACGATCAGGCTGTGTGAGCACAAGCTCAACAGGCCAGCCTTGCTCGAGCAGGGCTTGCAAGTGGACGGCAGCAAACTCCGGTGTTCCGGCAAAGCCAATACGCATGATGGCCCCCTAGGATGAAGACATTAGGCTTTGTGGCGACGCTGTCGCTTCTCAAGCATTCTGCGAATGCGCTGACGCTTGAGCGGGCTTAAATAATCAACGAATAACTTGCCGTTCAAGTGGTCGAGCTCGTGCTGGATACAAACCGCCAACAAGCCGTCCGCGTCAAGGGTAAATGGTTCGCCACGGCGGTTGAGTGCCTTGACGGTCACTTCATTGGCGCGCCTGACGAGCGCATGAATGCCTGGGAATGACAGGCATCCTTCTTCCATTTCTTCGACACCGCGTTTTTCGGTGATTTCCGGGTTAATCAAAACTAACGGCTGGCTGTGGTCGTCGCTGACATCGACCACGACCAGTTGTTTGGGAAAGTTTACCTGAGTGGCTGCCAAACCAATGCCGGGTGCCTCGTACATTGTCTCAAACATATCGTCGATTTGCCGCTGTAGGGCGTCGTCAATTTCCGTAATTGGTTCGGCCTTGATGCGTAATCTTGGGTCCGGGTATTCAAGAATTTTCAATTTTGCCATAAAGTTTGTGACACAAGTTCTAGTCAATCCTGCGAAATTGCTGCTAAGATGCTGTTAGTACAACAAGTGATTAGCTCAAGGGCTGTCTGCAGCGAATGGTGAGATCATACACCAAATTAGCCTGCGCTGCCCATGGCTATCTGTGAAAAAAGGGACGGATGTATGAAAGTCTGGGCCAAAACAATAGCGGTTGCGTGGATGCTTGCTACTGTCTGTGCGATGGCAGTGGAGTTAAGAGCAGATCACCCAAATGTTTATGTTGTCAAAAAAGGCGATACCTTGTGGGATATTTCGGCAAAATTTTTGAAAAAGCCGTGGTTATGGCCGGAGATTTGGCAGGCCAACCCGCAAGTATCCAACCCTCATTTGATTTATCCAGGCGATGTGTTGGCGCTGGTGTATATCGATGGCAAGCCACGACTGATTCGCAAGTCCCGAGTGGTGAAGCTATCGCCGAAAGCCCGTGTTGTCGGTCGTGGCGACGCGATTGCGCCGCTTCCGCTGGAAACGATTCGACCATTTCTCGTTGGCGCGCGTGTGGTTGACAAGGAAACGCTTGAAAAAGCGCCTTATATGGTGTCTTCCGATGGCGATCACTTGATGGCTGGCAATGATGTTCGGATTTATGCGCGTGGCTTCTCGACTGATCAGTTGGTAGAACGAACGAATTTTTCAATCTTTAGACCGGGTGGCGAATATCGTGATCCTGATACAGGAGAAATCTTGGGTTATGAAGCGATTCATGTTGGCACTGCCCAATTAAAACGGATCGGCGACCCAGCCACGCTGGACATCACCGAAGCCACTCGAGAAGCGCTGAACGGTGACCGATTATTGCCTGTGGATGAAAGCCATTTGCAACCGGAGTTTTTTCCTCGAGCACCAGACAAGCTCATCACCGGTAAGATTATCTCTGTCTACGATGGCGTGACCCAGATTGGCCAGTACCATGTGGTCATCATTAATCGCGGTCAGCGTGAAGGGGTGATGCCGGGTCATGTATTTACCATATGGACACAGGGTGCCAAAGTTCGCGACAAAGTGGCGATTGAGCGCCGCCGTCAGGAAGAGGGTTACAACGTATTCAAGGAGATTGGTGAGCAAATTACGGGTGGAGACGAAAGAGACTGGGTCAAATTGCCTGATGAACAAGCGGGCCAACTGATGGTCTTCCGTGTTTTTGACAAAGTGTCTTTGGCACTTGTGATGGAGGCGACCCGACCGATTCATGTCTATGATGTGATCAAGACGCCGGAATAATTATCGCCGAGCGACAATTTTACGGAACGTCAGGAAATGAGCGCTTATGGACGAGCAAGATTATTGGTATTGTGCACTTTATCTTCCCTCATCGGCACGTCGCTGGCTGGCTTCAAAGCTGGCCAGTGATACGCGATTACTCTCCGACATATGGCGGGACGCCTTGCGCAACACAAGTGTGCCGCCCAGCGTGCGTCAGGCCCTCGCGCGCGCCCATTCGCCCGCATTAGCCGCCGCGCAACGCGAGTTTGCGTCGGAACGATGGCGATTGCTCACCATTCGAGATCAAGGCTATCCTGACGCGTGGCGGCTGTTGGGCGATGCGCCGTTGTCTGTGTGGGTGTGTGGCCACAAGCCATTGCTGGCAAGGGCTGGCGTCGCTGTGGTTGGTACTCGACGGCCAACATTGACGGGCCGCCGTTTAGCCAGCGACTGGTCAGCCGATTTTGCACAAAACGGATTGGCAGTGGTCAGTGGCTTGGCGCTTGGCATTGATGCCGCGGCACATGCTGGGGCATTGTCAGTATCGGGGGCGACTGTCGCCATTATGGGCACAGGACCGGATCGCGTATATCCATCGGCAAATCAGGCTTTGGCGGCGAAAATTGCTGACCACGGGCTGCTGGTGTCTGAATTTCCAGTTGGGCGCAGTGTCGCTAAGCATAACTTCCCGCAGAGGAATCGATTGATTGCCGCCTTGGCCGTGGCAACCGTCGTCGTTGAAGCGGCTGAGCGCAGTGGGTCGCTCATCACCGCCCATTTGGCGGCAGAGTATGGCCGGGAGGTATTTGCGATTCCTGGTGCGGTGAATAACCCGATGGCGGCCGGATGCCACAAATTGATTCGAGAAGGGGCGCATATTGCGACGTCACCCGACGATATCTATAGCGTATTGGCTGTGCACGTTGAGATGCGTTCTAAAACGCTAGAAAGCGCGCAGCCTATGCCTTCTGATTCGTTGGCGGCGGAACTGTGTACGTTATTGGCGGGTGGCTGGTGCTCTGTTGATGACCTGTGCGAAGCACTGTCGATTGAAACAGAGGTGGCAGCGCGTACCCTTTTGCGATTAGAATTGGAGGGGTATGTTGTGGCTGAGGCAGGCGGTTATCGCCTGCATCCAGATATGAGGACGATGGCCGAGTGAGAGACAGTGTGATGGAGGTGCTCATGTATTTGTTTGAGCACCGC
>RFGJ01000559.1 GCA_003696665.1 Gammaproteobacteria bacterium
CATGTCGCACAAAACAAGGTTTTGTGACGCGCGCTTCAACCTGCTTGTTGCGGATTTCGATAATGGCGGTATCCGTTGTGTCTCTGGGCACGCGCGCTAAGGCAATGCCTTTTTGAAGGGTCGGTGAAAACGTTCCGCTGGTCACAACGCCTTCACCCACGCCCGGCACAATCACTTTGTATCCTTCGCGCGGCACGGCTCGACCCTGTTCCACCACAAGCCCAACCAACTTGCGTGCGATGCCAGCTGCTTTCTGGGCTTCTAAGGCGTGTCGGCCAATAAAGTTGCGTTCATTGGGTTCGAGGGCAACCACCCACCCCATATTGGCCTCATAGGGGGATACCTGTTCATCCATTTCATGGCCATACAGGTTCATGCCGGCCTCGAGCCGAAGGGTATCACGGGCGCCCAGCCCGCACGGGCGGACACCAGCCTCTTTCAATCGCTGCCACCAGCTTTCTGCCTGTTCGGCAGGCATGATGACTTCGAAACCATCTTCGCCGGTATAGCCCGTGCGCGCGATGAACAAATCTCCTATCTGGCGGGCGAAGAACGGATTAAGCGACAGGGCTTCCTGTTGTGCCGGTTCCGTCAACAAGCCCGAAAATTTCTCTCGTGCATTGGGGCCCTGCACGGCCAACATGGCGAACTCGGTTCGATGCGCGATGCTGACATCAAAGCCTTCCGCTTGTTGCCCGATCCAGGCCAGATCTTTTTCGCGTGTTGCGGCATTCACCACCATGCGGTACCGGTTCGGCTCAACAAAATACACGATTAAGTCGTCAATGACACCGCCGCGTTCGTTGAGCATGGCGCTATAGAGTGCCTTGCCTGGGACCTGCAGTTTGTCCACATTATTGCATAGCAAGCGCAAAAGAAACGCCTTGGCATCCGGTCCTTCAATATCAACAATCGTCATGTGCGACACGTCAAACATGCCCGCATCACGACGGACGGCGTGATGCTCTTCAATTTGGGAACCATAGTTGACGGGCATGTCCCAGCCACCAAAGTCAACAATCTTGGCACCTTCGGCAACATGCAGTGGATAAAACGGCGTTTGCAAACCCATAAGCGTCTCTGTCGAAATAGAACCAAAGGCACAGTGTGTGCCAGGTGGCGCGCATTATAACGCTTGATGCGTTCGTGCCCAACCAAATTTTGAACAAAAAATCACCTCGGTACTTCGTGATCGGAGTAGCGCTCGTCGGTGGCATGATTGGTGAGAATCTGTGCCGAGATTTGTGATTGTGACACATGTTGGTCGGCGTCAAGCTCGCCGATCAAGTCAAGCCGAATCAGAACAGACAGCTCGGCCAGTTCCTGCGTGATGGC
>RFGJ01000560.1 GCA_003696665.1 Gammaproteobacteria bacterium
CAGCTTTATCCGGGCCTGGGAGCCAACCGCGCCCGCCGTCGCCCAACCCTCCCGGCCCGGTATGACGGGTGAAGATGGTATGGGACCTCCCTGGCTGCGTGGGCAATAGTCGTTGCTCATTTAAACAATGGGGCTGTTTTGCAGCGATTCACGCCATTGCAAAATAGCCCCACTGTTTGCCGGTCAAATTGTATTGTCTCCATCGTATTCTTCACATGATTTTCACATTTTCTCCACAAACTCCACGTATTTTTCAGTTATACTCCAAAGTGTCAAACATAAATGACAAATAATTTTTAGCCAAGATGGAGACGAAAAATGAAAACGCAAATGAGCACTATAATAATGGGATTATTGACTGTGGCATTGTTGACCATCGTTGGATTGTCCGCATGCGCTACAACAGAAACCACAGCCGCGCAACCGATAACTCAGGCGGACGGCGGTGCAGATAGCATCGATGCCGTAGATATTGATACAAGCGTCAATATTGATCAAGCCAGCCTGAACCAGACTCCTGCCCCGATTTCGATGAGCGCGTTGAGCGAGGTTGAGAGTGAAGGCATTCTCTATATGCGAGAGGAAGAAAAACTGGCCCGCGATGTCTATCTGACGCTCTACAAAAGATGGGAATTACCCGTTTTTCAGAACATTGCCAACAGCGAGCAAACCCATATGGACGCCGTCCTGTCGCTGATTGAGCGATATGGTCTGGACGACCCGGCGGCGGGTAATGATGTGGGGGCCTTTACCAACCCTGATTTGCAGGCATTATACGACCAGTTGATTGACCAGAGTAGCGCGTCCCTGGCAGACGCCCTGCGTGTTGGGGGAGCTATTGAGGAAATTGACATTCTGGACCTGGAAGAGCGTCTGGGGCAAACCGATAAAGCTGACATCCAATTAGTCTATGAAAGCCTGATGAAAGGGTCTCGCAACCACCTGCGCGCCTTCGTTTCAACGCTGGAACAGCAGACGGGAGAGAGCTACCAGCCTCAATATCTCAGCCAGGACGTCTATGATGCCATTATCAACAGGGCGATAGAAAGAGGCGGCAATGGGCGCGGTAACGGTCAGGGTAATGGTCAGGGTCGGCGCGCTGGTCAATAATCTTTAACTTTACCGACGTAACTTCTTGGGGGCGTTACGTTCAATGAGAAAGAAATTCAAACCACGAATTATTTTCATTCAACGCCCCCAACGATTCGAAATTAGAATCTGTCTTATGCCTCTACCTTGGAGGTAACATTATGTTCGGTAAAACCAAATTCAACTTCTGGTTCGATGTAACAATTTTTACCATATTTCTGGTAACTGCTATCACCGGCCTACTAGTATGGTTGGTGCTCCCCCATGGACGGGGCGGCGAAGATTTTGTGTTTCTGGGGGTGACCCGCCACAGTTGGATTAGCCTTCATACATGGGTTGGGCTGGGACTGCTTGCCGGAGTGGCGGCTCATCTGATACTGCACTGGCAATGGATTTCATGTGTGGGTGGACGTTTTTTCAAAAAACTGGCCCGTCAGGCCCGGATTAATTTCTCTCTAGACAGCTTGTTGTTTGTGGTCTTTTTTCTGGTTAATCTGTCCGGTCTGGTGATGTGGCTGGTATTGCCATCCGGTGGTTATCAGGGAGGGCGCAACCCGTATTATCACGCCACCCTGTTCTGGCTGACCCGCCACGGCTGGAAAGATTTGCATCTGTGGAGCGGGCTGATTATGATTGCTATTGTGGTGATGCATCTGAAATTGCACTGGCATTGGGTGG
>RFGJ01000561.1 GCA_003696665.1 Gammaproteobacteria bacterium
ATATTATCTATCGAAGTGATTAGATTGCTAAAGCCTATGTCGCCCAAGGTCTATACCCCAAGGATATTTTTAGTGGTGTCGACTAATACCCCTTCAAGTAGGCACCTAACGGCCCTATCACCCACTGTTCCTGCGCTCACAATGGCCGTAGCCTCAACAGCCTGTTTTTCATTTATTACTATTGGCACATCATGCTTAAAGCTTACAGGTCCCCAATTATTCCCCTGATTTAAACCGTGCGAATAAAAAGTGCTAACCCAAGGATTAGAGTTTGTGCTTTGTCTTGGACCAGTAATCTTAAGGTAATAATGAACTAATTGATTGGCTTCAAGGGTTTCCATCTCCCAAAGCTCATTAAAGATAAGAAGCTTATGGTTAGCTGGGACTGAATAAAATCCGTTTTGGTCTCCATAGCCAATTGTGCCATTATAAAACCGTCGCATTACTGTACCGCCTGAAACAGTTCTAACATCAATTAACCCTTTAGCAACCCCAGAAGAACCAACTGTAAGAACTTCTATTTTATTAACTGCTATTACCTGATTGGTCATAGCAACAGCAGTTATGCCATTCATGGTTACATCCTCTGTCCCCTCAGCATAATTTGCATCAAGAAAATGTACCCTAACAGTTCTAGCACCTATTCCGGCAGAAGCATCATCGGCTGAACTTGAAACCACCTCAACAGAGGTTGCAGCGCTTAATATATTCGGCTGAAGACCTCCCGTGGGCCATATAGTTTCATGACTACCTAAAGCAACGGCAGGGTTATATCCATGGATATGAACAGGCGTGGCGCCGTCCCCAATAGCACCACCTGCCGCTACCCTGGCTAACGATATACCACTTCCAACGTCTAAAACTGACATACTTTAAATCTCCTAATATAATCTTGTTTTATGATTGCCTAATCAGAAAACCCCAAACGGGAAAGAAGGGAGCGGTGCTTGCGACCCTCAGAATCAATCACAACCCCATCACCCCCATCCTTGGCAGGAATTACCTTGTCTATCACCATTCGCTCTTCTGGGGCCCTAGAAGGCTCATGATGGCCATTTTGAGGAACGGAAGGGGTCGGGGTAGGGTCTGAAGATTTTTCGCTCTCAGGGGCCATTTTGGGCTTCTCAGACGATTTCTGATTTTCAGAGTCCAAAATGGATGGGTTCAGGCTAATGGTGGCAACTATCGTGCCGATGTCCACTAGCCTGGCCCCACCCTCAACGTCTTTCCACACATACACACGCTCTATCGGAAGCTCCTCAGTAATGGCCCGAATTAAGGCCCGAAGGCTCGTAAGACCCGTGGAACGCCCATCCTTGAGCCTGGCTATCACCTGAAGGTCCTCTTCCTCCTGCGTTGAGTCCGTCATACAAAATCCTTTTGTTCAATAAGGTCGACAAAACTGTCAATATCACCCCGCATATGTTTAAGCCCGTA
>RFGJ01000562.1 GCA_003696665.1 Gammaproteobacteria bacterium
AAACCGGAGAATTCTTTCCCTTCGCCTTCGTAATACCATTGTCCAAGCCGACATTGTGTATGATCGACGAAATCAGTGGCAGACTTTCGGCTATCCCCCATGACAACGCTGTAAATCTCGCTTTTCCAGACAATATGGTCAAAGGTCGCTGTCTGCAAAAAGCTGGTTGTTGCATAGTCGTGAATCAACTGCCCCATATTTTCGGTGAGCTCAAGCAGACTCCGGATCGTCTCGCCGCCCTCGGAAGCACGTGTCGCCAAATGATTGCATTTCTCGGCAATAGCTTGACTGTTTTGATCCACTGTTTCTGTTTCACTGCCAATGGTTGACACCAACGCAGCGATTTCATTGGTGGCCTCATTTGTGCGTTTAGCCAGATTTCGCACCTCATCTGCCACCACCGCAAAACCCCGGCCTTGCTCGCCAGCACGTGCTGCCTCAATCGCCGCGTTTAAAGCCAACAAGTTCGTTTGTTCCGAAATTTCGTTAATCAAGCCGACAAACTTCGCAATCCCTTCCGCCACTTTTTTCAGTTCATTGACTTGTTGGCATGACACCTTGGCATCCTCTTCAATGTCGCGCAAACCGCCAACAATGTCCCCCATGATATGCCTGGTGTCCTCAACCAATGCCCGAGCCTTATCAAACTCCCGATTCTTATCGCGGACAACCGTGGATGCATGAGCCAATTGATCGCGAGCGCCGTTGACAGCGACCATGTTGCGCATCATAAGCTCTAAAATCGTCTCCCGTTTTTCTTTGTCCTGGGCTAAGCTACTTTTTTCTTCTTCCAGCCCCTCGAGTTCCGACCGAAGTACTTCAATTTCTGAACGCAACGCCTGATTTTCACGTTCTTTTTCGGATAGTTTTTCTGTGAGTTCTTCAATCTGCTTACGGCCGAATTGAAACATGTCTCATCTCCAGGGTTTCAAAATTTCACTTGCTGTTGCTATCTATATCGACCAAGCATAGTGAATATTTAACCATTTTGAAAATCTGGCCATGTCGTCCATATCGGAACATTATTTTCAGGCAAATGGCATCGCCCCAGATCATTCCAGCCCTGTTCGGGACCGTGATAATCTGAGCCAATCGATGCCCTTAACCGCAATCGTTGACACAGACGCGATAACCAATTTTGCTGGGAAGGCTGAACACCCGGGTAGGAAACTTCAATAAAGTCGAGCCCGTCTTGAGTCAATATCTCCATCAGTTGCGTGAGGCGACTTTTTGACAGCCGATAACGCGCTGGATGCGCCAGGCCGGCATCACCACCGGCTTCATGAATGACTCGAATGACCTCAGTGGCAGTCGACCAATTCGTCCGATAGGCCAGCCGCTTTCCGCGGCGTAACCATTTTTCAAACGCCTGTCCGACGTTTTGCGCCAATTTCGCTTCAGTCAATGCTCTGGCGATATGTGAACGGCACGGCACACCCTGTCCGACAATTTTTTTGAATAATTGCGCCCAATCGATTTCTGGCCAAAAATGGCGCATTTGCGAACAAAACCATTGGTGGCGGGTTTGTCGTATTGCTTGATGTTTTGCCAGCAATTTTTGTAACTGTGGGTGAAATACGTCGATGTTAAGACCAAGTACATGAATCGTGGTGTCATGACATGTCGCTGAAATTTCAACGCCAGGCACGAAGATTGGATGCCGACCTTCGACAACACCCGACTCATAGAGCGCCGTCACGCCATCGACAGTATCGTGATCAGTAAGCGCCCATCCGGTCAATTGATTGGCATGTGCGCGTTCCCATAGGTGCCTGGGCGACAAGGTGCCATCTGAAAAATCGCTATGACAATGAAAGTCAAACTTCATAAACGTAGTGGATCACAAACGAAAGCCATGTTGTGGGCATTGTATCGAAAAAATGCCGCCATACGGCGGCATTTTCTACGATTTGCCGGCATTACCTTACCAACCCGTCACTTCCTTCAGCGCTTCGCCCAGCAATGCCGGAGAACGTACTGTTTTCACCCCAGCGGCTTCGAGAGCCGCAAATTTTTCATCCGCAGTCCCTTTACCGCCAGAAATAATGGCACCAGCATGGCCCATACGCTTACCCTTGGGCGCTGTGACGCCAGCAATGTATGAAACGACCGGCTTAGTTACATGGGACTTGATGTATTCAGCCGCCTCTTCTTCTGCTGTGCCGCCAATCTCGCCAACCATGATGATTGCTTCAGTCTGCGGGTCAGCTTCAAACATTGCTAAAGCGTCAATGAAATTGGTCCCTGGGATGGGATCGCCCCCGATACCGATACAAGTACTCTGACCAAACCCTAGATCCGTGGTTTGTTTCACCGCTTCATAAGTCAAGGTGCCAGAGCGAGATACAATCCCGACCTTACCGGGCTGATGGATATAGCCAGGCATAATCCCGATTTTACACTCACCAGGCGTAATAATGCCTGGACAGTTGGGGCCAATCAGGCGACTTTCCGTTTGATCGAGATAGGCTTTGACTTGCAACATATCCAGCACAGGCACACCTTCCGTGATGCACACGATTAACTTAATACCGGCATCGGCAGCTTCAATGATCGAATCTTTGACAAACGGCGCCGGAACATAAATGACCGTGGCATCAGGTTGCACGGCATCAACAGCTTCCTTAACGGTATTAAATACAGGCAATCCCAAATGCGTCTGGCCGCCTTTTCCTGGTGTCACCCCTCCGACCATTTTGGTGCCATATTCAATGGCCTGTTGTGAATGAAATGTTCCTTGCTTACCCGTGAATCCCTGACAAATTACGCGCGTATCTTTGTTAATCAAAACGCTCATTTTTGACCTCCAACGGCGGCGACGATTTTCTTAGCGGCATCTGTCAAATCAGCGGCGGGCTGGACGTTCAAGCCGCTATTTGCCAGCTTTTCAGAGCCGAGCTTGGCATTGTTGCCTTCAAGCCGGACCACAACTGGCACGTGCACGCCAACTTCCTTAACCGCTTCGATAATACCGTCTGCAATAAGATCGCAACGTACGATGCCCCCAAAAATATTCACCAAGATCCCCTTGACCTTTTCGTCCGACAGAATGATCTTAAACGCCTCTGTCACACGTTCCTTTGTTGCGCCACCACCTACATCCAAGAAGTTTGCCGGGTTTCCACCGTGCAGTTTGATGATATCCATGGTGGCCATGGCGAGACCTGCGCCATTGACCATGCAGCCGATATCTCCGTCCAACGCAATGTAATTCAGTTCCCATTCACGCGCACGAATTTCACGCTCATCTTCTTGTGTGGGATCGAACATATCGCGTAGATCGGCATGGCGATACAAAGCGTTATCATCTATGTTGATCTTACCGTCGAGACACAGCAACGCCCCCTCATCGGTCACGACAAGCGGGTTGACCTCTACCAGCGACAAATCCTTTTCAGTAAATAGACGCCCCAAACCAAGCAATAACTGTGTGAAGGTCTTAATTTGCTGACCCTCAAGCCCCAGACCAAACGCAAGTTCTCGGCACTGGTAAGGCAGAATTCCCAACATGGGGTCGACGATAATTTTCAATATTTTTTCAGGCGTCTCGGCTGCGACTTTCTCAATTTCCACTCCACCTTCTGTCGAAGCCATCACCACAATTCGTTGAGTCGCACGATCAACGACGGCGCCTAGATACAACTCACGTGCGATATTGCAAGGCTCTTCAATCAACAAACGGTGGACAGGTTGCCCATTGGCGTCTGTCTGATAGGTCACAAGACGGCTACCAAGCAATGACTTGGCGGCTTCTATGAGTGCTTCTTTGCTATCGACCAGTTTGACACCACCTGCTTTGCCTCGGCCGCCCGCGTGAACTTGGGCCTTCACAACCCAACGTTCAGTCGCCAGCGCGTCGGCTGCCGCCAGCGCCTCATCGACTGAACGCACAGCTTCACCTCGCGGCACAGGCAATCCGTAGTCACGAAACAGTTTTTTGGCCTGATACTCGTGTAAGTTCATCTTTTATCCCAAACGTTTTTGTTTAACACAGGGTATATCGATGCGCCGACACACCCACCTCACCATCAAACTTCCAACAACAGTCTTGCTGGATCCTCAATCAATTCTTTCACCGTCTTCAAGAATCCAACGGATTCACGGCCATCAATAATACGGTGGTCATACGACAATGCGACGTACATCATCGGTCGAATGACGATTTCACCGTTCTCAACGACTGGCCGCTCGTTAATGCCGTGCATCCCTAAAATACCGCTTTGCGGCGGATTGATGATCGGCGTCGACATCAATGAACCAAAGACACCGCCGTTAGAAATGGTGAATGTACCACCCTGCAACTCCTCAAGGGTCAACTGGTTGTTGCGCGCTTTTTCGCCAAACTCCCTGATAGTTTTTTCAATCTCTGCAAAAGACAATTGGTCCGCATCACGAATAATCGGAACAACAAGACCGCGTGGCGCACTCACAGCAATACCAATATCAAAATAGCCATGATAAACAATGTCCTTACCGTCAATCGATGCGTTGACCTCTGGATACCTTTTCAGCGCCTCGACAACGGCTTTGACAAAGAAGCTCATGATACCCAGCCTGACGCCATGCGTCTTCTCGAAGGTTTCCTTGTAACGGCGACGAATGTCCATCACAGGCTTCATGTTAATTTCGTTGAAGGTCGTCAGAATTGCCGCCGTTTGCTGCACTTCTACCAAACGCTCAGCAATACGCTGACGCAAGCGTGTCATTGGCACCCGTCGCTCTTCCCGTGCTCCTGATGGGACACTTGCCGAAGACACGGACGACGCCGTGCTTGTACTTTGCTGGCTTGTTGTGGCTTGACCCTTTAAATAGCGCTCAACATCTTCCTTGGTGAGACGTCCGTCTTTACCCGTCGCCGGAATCTGGCTTGGGTCAAGATTATGCTCAGCGACCAATCGGCGAACAGCGGGGCTCAATACCTCGTCAACCTCTGGCTTGGATGACACCGGCGCCTCTGCCTGGTCTGTCGCCTCCGTCTGTGTCACATTTTCTGTGTTCCCGGAATTGTCGGACGGTTGGGCGCCATCTGCTGGCAACAAGGTCGCCAACACTTCACCTGCCGTCACAGTTGTTCCCTCGGGTTTGAGTATTTCGCCTAGCACGCCATCCTGCGGTGCCGGCACCTCAAGCACCACTTTATCCGTCTCAATATCAACAATATTTTCGTCTCGTTCAACGCGATCGCCGGGCTGTTTATGCCAAGTGGCCACCGTTGCGTCCGCCACAGATTCAGGTAATGCTGGAACTTTAATTTCAATACTCATATCTCAATTTCCTTCAATCAGAGATTGACAAGTTTAACGCTTGTGCCACTAAGGCTTTCTGTTCTTTCTCATGCAAAGCAGGCACACCTGTCGCAGGGGCCGCTGATGGCGGTCGTCCGGCAAAGCCAAGTGTCGCTCCCTCCGGAATGGCCGCCCTGAAATTATGTTGACTGCAATACCATGCCCCTTGATTCATGGGCTCTTCCTGACACCAGACAAAATCTTTGACATGAGCATAGGGTGCCAACACAGTTTGCAATTCATCCAAGGGGAAAGGATACAACTGCTCTATCCGCACAATCGCAATATCGTCAATGCCTTCGTCACGGCGTTTCTGCAAGACGTCATAGTAGACCTTCCCCGAACACAGTACCACCCTTCGTACGCGTTCTGGTACTAAATCATCGATCTCGGGAATGACTGTGTGGAAGTGTCCGTTGGTAATGTCTTCCAATGACGAGACTGCCAACTTGTGCCTTAACAGTGATTTGGGCGACATCACAATCAGGGGTTTCCGCAAAGGACGCAATACCTGGCGTCGCAGCATATGAAATGCCTGCGCTGGTGTGGACGGTATGCAAATTTGCATATTGTGCTGGGCACATAATTGTAAAAAGCGCTCAAGTCGTGCCGACGAGTGCTCAGGGCCTTGCCCTTCGTACCCATGCGGTAACAACAGCGTCAAACCGCACAAACGTCCCCATTTATTTTCACCACTCGATATGAATTGATCAATCACCACCTGTGCACCATTGGCAAAGTCGCCAAATTGTGCTTCCCAAATCACCAGTGCACGAGGCTCTGTGGTCGCGTACCCATATTCAAAAGCAAGTACCGCTTCTTCCGACAGCACCGAATCATAAATATCAAACGGTCCTTGGTCTTGGGCAATATGCTTGAGCGGAATATAGGTTTCTCCAGTATTTTGATCGTGCCACACCGCATGACGGTGGAAGAATGTCCCACGCCCACTGTCTTGGCCTGTGATTCGCACGCGATGGCCTTCATAAACCAGTCCGGCATAGGCCAAATTTTCCGCAGCCCCCCAATCGAGTGGCTTTTCGCCTGCGTACATGGCGCGCCTATCTTCTATGATTTTTTGCACACGAGATTGCAAAACAAAATTTTCCGGCACCGTCGTCAATACATCCCCAAGGCGCTTGACTACCTCGGCAGACAAAGTCGTGTCCGCAGGATCAGTCCATTCGGCATTCAAATACGGTCGCCAGTCCACTGTAAATTCGTGTGTTTGCATCGGGATCCAGGTCGGCACCACATTTTTGCCCAACTCTAGTAACTCCCGATAATGGTCAGCTAAACGCTTGGCGTCACTGGCTTCAATCACTTTTTCCTTTTGTAATTGTTCGGCATAAAGTTTACGGACAGGCGGGTGTTTGCGGATGACCTGATACATAATCGGCTGTGTCGCCCGTGGCTCATCCGCTTCATTGTGCCCGAGGCGCCGATAGCAGACCAAATCGATCACGACATCCTTGCCGAAGGTCATCCGGTAGTCCAGTGCCAAACGCGCCACGCGAATCACGGCCTCAGGATCGTCCCCATTCACATGAAAAATCGGTGCTGCGATCATTTTGGCAACGTCAGTACAGTACCGCGTTGAACGCGCATCATCAGGACGAGATGTGGTAAAGCCTACCTGATTATTAATGACAATGTGGATCGTTCCACCCGTTTTGTAGGCGCGTGTCTGCGACATGTTAAATGTTTCCATAACGACGCCTTGGCCGGTAAATGCCGCATCACCGTGCATGACAATCGGCACAACCAGTTTCCGCTGCTCGTCAAACCGACGTTCCTGACGCGCACGTACTGAGCCTTCTACCACAGGGGCAACAATTTCAAGATGCGAGGGATTAAAAGCCAGTGCCAGATGCACGACACCACCCGGTGTCTTCACATCTGCCGAGAATCCCTGATGATATTTGACATCACCGGAATAATCTTCGTCGTCAATCTGGTAATTACCCTCGAACTCTTCCATTAATTCTTTGGGTGTTTTACCCAAAATATTGACAAGGGTATTGAGCCGGCCGCGGTGTGCCATGCCCATGACCACTTCTTTGCTACCCCGTGCGCCTGCATTTTGAATTAATTCATTCAAAAGCGGAATAAGACTCTCTCCGCCCTCAAGACCAAACCTTTTTGCGCCAGGAAACTTCGCACCGAGATATTTTTCCAAGCCTTCCGCCGCAGTCAGCAAATACAGAACTTCTTTTTTCTGCTCGGCGGATAACCCTTCCTGACCATACCGATTTTCAATCCAGCCCTGTAGCCAACGCCGCTCATCGTCGGCTTCAACATGCAAATATTCCCAGCCGACTGACCCACAATATATCCGACGGAAACGTTCAATTATTTTTCCAAGCTTTTCCTTTTTGGCCGGCTGATGAATGTCAACGAAAAATTCACGCTCAAGATCAACTTCGGACAAATCGTGGTAACCGAGCTGCAAAGCCTCTACGTGTTCGGGCTCACGTAATCCAAGTGGATCAATTTGAGCCACCCTGTGACCATGTTTTCTGTAGGCGTTAACAAGAGAGAGTACGCCAATCTGTTTCAAATCAACGGAGACAATCTGATGCGATGCCGCGACTCGCGTGCGTGCAATTTCCCGAAAATAATTTTTAATTGCACTATGAGGTATTTCGTTTTGGGCTTGGTCGTGGATCTGCTCAAAGACCTTACGCCAATTTTCAGGAACTGCGGTAGGGTCATTAAGATACTGCTCGTAAAGATCTTCTAGGTAAGAGGCGCTGCCGCCGTTGAACGGCGACGTTTTGGCCCATGCCAACATGCTTTGGTCCATGTTCGACTGCCTTCTATGACTCGGGTTATGAATCAGAAAATTCTTGATTGATAGAAAATATAGACCAGCTTTTCAGATATGCGAGTCTTTATTGGGCCGACATTATAGAGAAAGCCTGTCCGCCTTTAAACCTCTGTCCAAAAAAAATGGGGCCATTCGGCCCCATTTTTTGATACACATCATGTGCCACGTGCGGTGAGCAGTTTTTTAATTTCCCCTATCGCACGTGTTGGGTTCAAGCCTTTCGGACATACGTCCACGCAGTTCATGATTCCGCGACACCGGAACACGGAAAACGCATCCTCCAATCCAGCAAGTCGCTCATCTGTCTCCGTGTCACGACTGTCGACCAGAAAACGGTACGCCTGCAGTAGCCCCGCTGGGCCAACAAAACGATCCGGGTTCCACCAGAACGATGGACAAGACGTCGAACAACAGGCACAAAGAATACACTCATACAGGCCGTCAAGCTTTGCCCTTTCTTCTGGCGATTGTAGCCGCTCCCGAACAGGTTGCGGATCACGGTTTTGCAAATAAGGCTTGACACGCTCATATTGGCGATAGAAAAGATTCATATCAACAATCAAGTCCCTGATCACCGGCAAGCCCGGCAAAGGGCGAATGACGATTGGTGCTTTTAGTTCGGAGACGTGTGTGATACACGCAAGCCGATTCTTCCCATTAATATTCATTCCATCAGAACCACACACACCTTCCCGGCATGACCGACGAAATGCTAGGGTCGGATCCTGTTCTTTAATGCGCAGGAGCAGTTCAAGCACCATCATGTCCGAACCAGCTGGCACATCGACTTCGTAATCCTGCATGTAGGGTCGACTATCGACCTCCGGATTATAACGATAGACTGATACTTTCATGGCTCATCCTCATTAGTAAGTCCGGGCTTTTGGCTCGAAGGGCTCGACGTGGCGCGGCTTCATATTGACCGCCCGAGTTCCCATACGGTCCCCATCCGGGAAATACAGAGTGTGCACGAGCCAGTTTTCATCATCACGTTCGGGATAATCTTCCCGACTATGTGCCCCTCGACTCTCCGTTCGGAACAATGCGGCTTTCGCCGTCGCGACAGCCACTGCCATTTGGTTGTCAAGCTCAAGACATTCAATGCGTTGCGTATTAAAGACTTTCGACTTGTCACTGAGGACAGCGTCTTTAAGTCGCTCTCGCAAAGCCTCGATTTTCTTAACCCCTTCCTCCATAAACTCACCAGTTCGGAAGACACCAAAGTGATTTTGCATCACTTCTTGCATCTCCGCACGAATGACTGCGGGGTCTTCACCATCTTTGGAATTCTCCCAACGCTCGAGACGCGCTGCAGCAGCATCAATGTCATCTTGAGAAACATCAGGGAGTGACATGCCTTCGCGCAGACTCTCTTCAATATGCAACCCTGCCGCTCGGCCAAATACAACCAGATCAAGCAGTGAATTGCCGCCCAATCGATTGGCACCATGAACCGATACACAAGCACACTCACCAACCGCATAGAATCCTTCAACAATTTCATCCTCGCCCTGCTCATTCTGACGAATGACCTGACCATGATAGTTGGTGGGAATACCTCCCATCATATAGTGGCACGTCGGGATGACAGGGATGGGTTCGCGGACAGGATCAACATGGGCAAAGGTACGTGACAGCTCCAAAATCCCTGGCAATCGTTCGTTCAGTACCTTTTCGCCGAGGTGATCGAGCTTCAAATAAATGTGATCGCCTTTTTCGCCGACACCATTACCCGCGAGAATCTCCTTCATCATGGCCCGTGCCACAACATCGCGACTGGCAAGATCTTTGGCATTGGGTGCATAACGCTCCATGAAACGTTCCCCGTGCTTATTGATCAAATAGCCACCCTCGCCACGGCATCCTTCCGTGACCAGCACGCCCGCTCCATAAATGCCTGTCGGGTGGAACTGCCACATTTCAATGTCCTGAATGGCAAGGCCAGCACGAATGGCCATTCCAATGCCATCTCCGGTGTTAATGAGGGCATTAGTTGTCGACTTATAAATACGACCTGCCCCGCCGGTCGCAAAAACTGTCACTCGACCCCGGAAGAAAGCAACTTCTCCGGTTTCAATACACATCGCCACAACGCCGGCAATACGGTGTTTTCCGCTTTTAACCAGATCAATGGCATACCACTCACTGAAAACATCTGTGCCAGCTGCCAAATTCTGCTGATACAAGGTATGTAACAAGGCATGCCCAGTGCGGTCTGCCGCAGCCGCAGTACGAGCCGCCTGCTCCCCGCCGAAATTTTTCGATTGCCCTCCGAAAGGCCGCTGATAAATTCGGCCATTTTCCAGCCGCGAGAATGGCAGCCCCATGTGTTCAAGCTCATAGACGGCATTGGGCCCTTCTTGACACATATATTCGATGGCGTCCTGATCGCCAATGTAGTCAGACCCTTTGACCGTATCGTACATGTGCCAGCGCCAATCGTCTTCATGACTGTTGCCCAGCGCGACGGTAATGCCGCCTTGGGCCGATACTGTATGTGAGCGCGTTGGAAAAACCTTGGAAATCAGTGCCACTTTGTGGCCCGCTCTGGACAGTTGCAGCGCAGCACGCAGCCCCGCGCCACCGGCGCCAACAATGACCGCATCAAAACTCTTAGTCACCATACCCATTTTAAAGCCCCCAGATTAATTGCAGGCCCCATGCGAGCACCATTAGACAGTACAAAATCACAACCACTTGAAATAACAACCGAAGTCCATTGGGCTTAATGTAGTCGGTCGATACTGTCCATAATCCAATCCAAGCATGGGCCACCAGACTCAGCAAAGCGACAAATGAATAAATCCGAAAATAAGGATCCGTGAACAATTGGCGCCAAACAGTTTGTGTCATGACGCCATCCATCGACACGATAAAGCTCGCCAGATAGACCGCGTATAGCGCCAAAATGACAGCGCTCACGCGCTGAATGATGAAGTCATGTAATCCAGAACGGCCAAATGCAGTGGCAGACGTTACCATACCCAGACCCCCCATGCGATAAAGGAAACAGCACTGAAAAGCAACACCAAAATTGCGCCTGTGCGTCCTCCTTGCTTGGTCTCACCGATGCCAACATCCATCAGTAGATGACGAATGCCTGCGATGACGTGATAACTTAATGCACTCAAGATGGCCCAGAGCATAAACTTGCCCAGACCACTGCTCGTGTGCGCCACCACAGTGTTGAACTCAGAGGCCGTTCCCAAGACGCCAGACAGCATCCATAAAACGTAAGGTAATGCCAAAAACAACACCACGCCACTTATCCTGTGAAGAATGGAACTAATGGCAGTGATCGGCATGCGGATGGTTCTAATATCAAGATTAACAGGTCGATTCGTGTTCATGTTTTTTACTCGTTTTGGCTAGAATTGTAGATGACACACATTCGAACTCTGGCTCGGCGCAATACGAATCGATTGACTACATAGTTCCGTATCCCGCCGCTCGCAAGTATAGAACTCCAACACGATAATCGCAATTGGTCTATACTTGAATTCTTCGCCACGCGCGCACTGAAGATAAAATTTGATCGCAATCAGTGTCGCGATTTGACTTTCGTGAGAACCTGATTATATTGGCTGCCGGTTTTTCGTTGAAACATTCGTTTAAAACCACAACCTGTCTGGCGGGTCTGACCAAGTGTCGCCGCAAAATTGGGTGAAAAAACAGGAGCAAAATCCATGACTGAAAAAGTCGCCAAATTATTACTACCGGGTGCTGAAGAAGCGATTGAGCTCCCAATGTACCAGCCCACGTTAGGCAATGAAGTCATAGATGTTCGAAGCTTAAACAAGCACGGCGTGTTTACATACGACCCGGGCTTCATGTCCACTGCATCATGTGAATCAAAAATCACATATATTGATGGTAAGAAAGGAATTCTGCTCTATCGGGGCTACAGCATTGACGATTTGGCTGAGAAAGCTGATTTTATGGAAGTGGCCTATCTGCTTTTGTACGGAGAGCTCCCAACACGTCAACA
>RFGJ01000563.1 GCA_003696665.1 Gammaproteobacteria bacterium
CGCCCAAGGCCTGGTCAAAGGCCCGGCCCAGGCAGATGAAGACATCCTCGCCCGTGTGGTGCTCGTCGATATGCAAATCGCCCTTGGCCTTGACCGTCAGATCGAAGAGGCCGTGGCCGGCGAAGAGGGTGAGCATGTGGTCCAAGAAGCCAATGCCCGTCTGCACATCGGCCTTGCCTGTCCCATCCACCGTGAGGGCCAACCGCACCTCTGTCTCCCTGGTGATACGTTCAACTTCCGCGTAACGTTTTGAGATCATGATCTTGAATCCATTGAACGAAATCCGCAAAGGTCAAATGCTCCGTCAAGACCAAATCGCGTTTGTCACGAAAATGGGCATGAGGAACCAACTCCCCTATGTGGCGCGCTCGATCTGTCCCGTACTTGAGCCGGCGTGCCACAGGGTCAGCGCTGTTGTCAAAACCGACGAGGACATAGGAGCCGTCCAAGAGGTAATAACTGTACTTCCTCTCGCCATGATGGACAATTTCTACCACAATGACACGCAAGGTTTCCAGGTTCGCGTGTAGACGTAGAATCACACGCTGAGGTGTTTCGTCGATCTCGTACCGAACATTGACGAAGTGACGTGAAGCGAGACGAACTACTTCAGCAAAATAGTCTCGAGCGTCTTTGTCCAATCTTGTATCCCTTTATGACAAAATTCCCAGTCGAGGAGATCTTGTTCCCACAGTTTGTCCACTTCAGTTTCTATCTGTTTCACAAAACCCTCATCCTGAGCAGTGCGCGCCTGAAACACCTCGAAGTCGCACCCATATTTCGCCTCATAGGCAAGGCACTTTTCTCGAAGCAGCTCAATTCGCTCGGCTATCTGCTCAATCGCATACCGCTTCACGGCAGTTTCCGCTCCTTCTTGCAAATTCCCGAGCGTTCTCAACACATCTGCAAAACGGTCGTCAATTGTCACTGTTGCCGCCATATATCCTCCTTACTCCACGCCGATCCACTGCAAATGTTCCCGGAGTCCTTCCCGGATGAGGGTAGCAGGGACGGGCAAACCAGCTTGGGCGAGCGCGTCCCGGGTGTAGATGCGGTGGCAGAGGAAGGACGCCCGCTCAGGATGTTCGGCCAGATAACGGCTGACTGGCAGCTCCTCGATAGTGAGAGGAACGCCCAACTCGTCGGCGATGATCTGGTAGTAGGTCCGGGACTCGATGATGTCTGGGCCTGCCACATTGCAGACGGCCCCGTGGGCGGCCGAGTTTTCC
>RFGJ01000564.1 GCA_003696665.1 Gammaproteobacteria bacterium
ATCAGCCAATGGCCGGACAATCGCGTATTCGAGGCCATACGGGCGTCTCAAGCAGACATCTTACTCGACCTGACCGGGCTGACCTCCGGCGGGCGTCCAAATGTGGTGGCCAAGCGACCGCTTGACATCAACATCTCCCAATGGGGCTTTTTGAATACCGCGGGTACTGGCATTTACGACTTCATCACGACCGATCCGTGGATCTGGCCACCAGATGGTCACACAGTCATGGCAGAAAAGCCCATCATGCATCCTTGTGGCCTGCTTTCCTGCTGCGAACTCGAACATCGCTCGCCGCAAACAAGGCACAAGCGCCAGTGGGGGTTCAAAGATACCGATATTGTCATTGGCGCATTTCACAATGCTTATAAAATCACGCCGTTATGGCTTGCCTCGTGGCTTAAGCTACTGGCAGAATATCCCAATTGCCACTTGTGGCTGTACGCCCCAACCACAGAGACCCGGGACAATCTGTGCGCTTGGATTACCCAAACAAAATCAGACGTCTTGCCTCGCGTACATTTCGCCGCTCCTTTACCCTTGCTTGAGCATCAAGCACGGTTACAGGCCTGTGATTTCTTTGCCGACACTTTCGGTTATAACGCTGGCGCCACAGCGGTCGGAGCCATCGCTGCTGGCTTGCCTATTCTGACCATGCCTGGCCGCACCATGCTGTCACGTATGGGATTTGCCATCAATCAATCGCTTGGTTTTGACGAGCTATGTCAAACAACGCCTTCAGACTATTTTGCTTTAGCCGAACAGTGGCTATCCAACACCGCACAGCTAAAAGAAGTGCAAGTTCGCCTCGTTGAGGCGCGTGAACGGAGGCGCTGGGGCGATGTCGCGGCATGGACCGACGAATGGCTATCACTTGTGCGAAAACTTTAAGCAAACTTCTCAGCCCTTGGCTACAGTTATGAATACTTGCGTGAAATCACAGGAGCGTTGCCGTGCACATAGTTCCAGCCATGGATCTCAGAAATGGCCAATGCGTATACACGGAACGAGACAAAAATCGTTTTGAACACGCTAGGTATGTCGATCCGTTGGACGTTGCTGAACAGTGGGTAAGCGCAGGAATCGACCATATCCACATCATTGACTTAGATGGCTACCAATACAAAGAGCCCCGGAATGTCCCAACTGTCAGGCGACTCGTGAAGCAATTCCCGCGCTGTGAATTCGAAATATGCGGTGGCGTCTGTCAAGAGGAACATATCTTGATTTGGCAGGATACCGGCGTGCACAAGATTGTGGTCACTAAAAGTGCTTTACGAGATGCCGACACGCTGGCCGCTTGGTGTCTAGATTTTGCGGATCAGATAGTCTTACTTGCGGAGCTCAAGCGCAACATGGTGTTTGGTAACATCGGCCATTTTTATGGACAGTCTCTTGCCGACTTTCTGCCTTCGCTCGCGGACATTGGTCTTCAAAGGGTTATCCTGACGGAAATTGAAACAGGGAATACGCCACCTGACATTCCAACACCACCGACCACCCTTGATGTCTGGTTATATCTCGGTCGGCAACTGAACGCGCAAAGCTCGCCGATTGATCCCTTTCTTACCTGCGGCGCCAGCACACTCATTGTCGGTCGGGCCGTGCACGATGGCCTCCCTCAAAAAGCATCCTGACCCTTACCACTCGTCGGGAAGCTCCTTGAGAATGGTGATGTAGCCACCCTTGATGTCAATATAACCGCCTCGCCGCAAATCTTTCAAAATTCTCGACACCATTTCTCGAGACGCGCCAACCATACTGGCGATGCTCTGCTGCGTGAGTTTTTCGCGAATGACTCGTTGACCCGCAACATCTTCAGCCATGCGGTTGAATATCACGACGATTCGACCATACACGTCCATTAACCCGAGCCTTCGGATCGATTCCGTCGCCAAATAGAGGCGTTCGGCAAGCTCTTGTATCAGATTACTGGCCATCACCGGATAGGACAGAAGACAGCGCTTGAAGTCCGTACCGGGCAACACCGCCAAGCGGGTTGGGGTCAACGCTTGCACTGAGGCAGTTCGAGGCGTGCCGCGAATCAATCCAAGCTCGCCAAAATAGTTCCCTTTGACCAATTGATTCATTGTGATTTCCTTTCCGCCCTGTTCGTCCAGAAATACCTTAACGCTGCCCTGCAAAATAAAGTAAACATCATTTGACGGCTCTCCCTCTGCCAAAATAAGGCTTCTCGGGGAAAAGGTTCTGACAAAACACAAACGACTGATGGCCATCAGTGATTGGTCATCCAATCCCTTAAATAAGGAAAACTGTTTCAATGCGTCGCAGTCCACACAGTCAGATTGCATGTTGCCCATGCTCCATCACGCCTTTCGATGTGAATATTACACAACTTTTCTGGTAATATTTCACTGGTTTATTGTGTTATCACGTTCTAAAATTGATAATTATCAGCCGTAGTGCGGGAAGGGAGCGTCCACAAATACGTCATGACTCGGAACAGCGCTATCATAAAGCAATTTGTTTGCTCGATGCTTTTTGTTTTGGCATTCGGTTGCGTGGCCGTGCCCGCTATAGCGGGCGGCCTTGTCGCAGACCGTGCAACAATTTATGTGTCCGAGTACAGTCGTCTGCGCCACCTGGCTGAGCTAGGCGATCCCAATGCCCAGTTTCTTCTCGGCAATCTGTACTTCACCGGTAAAGCTCGTCCCCATATCGTGCAAAGTGATGAAAAAGCATTTGAGTTTTATATGAAGGCCGCTAAGCAGGGGCATGCGGGTGCGCAGCATAATGTCGCCGTGCTCTATCTCAAAGGACGCGGTGTTAAGCGAAACGTCGATCTGGCGGTTGCTTGGTTCATGCTTTCCGCCAAAAATGGGAACCGCTCCGCACAACGCGTCATTGCCCGCCTCCAGCAGGAAATGGATGCGCGCCAATGGCGCAAACTGAAATCGCTACACCAGCAACTGGCTCAGGAAATCAAAACCCCTCAGGTGGCCAAATAACCTTAGCTGCCGTGTTCGATATCGTTCTCTGACGTCGTCTCCGCTATATTCAAATCGGCATTGATTCTCAACTTGGAATAACGATGCGCGTGCAGGAAACCTTTGAAAAAGGCTTCCGACAGCGCTGAATATCGATATTGGTGTCGTGTGTGCGCATAAATGGCATAGGACACCGCCACCTCGCCAGCCTCACAACACGTTTGCAAGCGGTGGGCCAAGTTCACACCACTGCCAACCGCCCGATAAGCCATTAACTTTTCAGAGCCAATATTGCCAACTGTGGCGAAATCCTGATGGATACCGACACGCAGTCCCACCTGGTGATCAATGCCCTGTTCCAACCATTTCCGACCGAGCGCCTGCATGGTCTTTTGCATTGCCACTGCCGTTTCTACGGCCGCATGCGCCTGTTGTTCGCGTGGCATATCTTCGGGAGCACCAAAGAAGACAACCAAGCCATCCCCGAGCACCTCGTTGAGTACGCCATCATGACGCTCCACAACTTCACCCATGGAAGCCACAAATTCATTAAGCAATTCGGTGATCACTTCCGCTTCGAAACGATCGGTCAACTCCGTAAAGCCTTGCATATCGGCAAACAACACCGTGATCAGCCGACGGGAAGGAATGAGCGACACAGCTTTTTGCTGTTCAATGACCTGACGGACCAACACTTCGGGAAAATAACGCTTTAACTTTTGGAAGGCTTGCTCCAAAGTCTTCCTTGCTTCTTCCTGTTGGCGAGCCACATGAATTTCCTTAAGCAGCACAAGCGTCTTGACACGGGCAAGCAAAACTTCTTTGTTAATGGGTTTGATCACAAAGTCATTGGCGCCACTTTCTAGCCCAAAGATAATGTCCTGCTCCTCCCTTCGGGCGGAAATCAACAAGACTGGAAGCTCGATTGGTGAGAACTTGGCGCGAATCCGCCGACAGACCTCATAGCCCGACAATCTAGGCATCATGACATCCAAAATCACCAGATCATAGTCGGTGTGCTCAATGCAACGCAGTGCCTCATCACCACTTTTAACGGCATGAGGCCGAAAACCTGCCAAACGAAGGAAATCGACAAGCACCCTCCGATTCACAGCCTCATCATCGACCACGAGGACGCGCGGCTGTTCACCGCTTTCGTCCGCATTTTGGGGCAATGTATCTGGCACATCGCTATTCGACGCCAAGACAGGTACAATTTCCTCTCCCTGTTCGGCGTCGCTTATCGATAAGTCAAAGTAAAACGTCGATCCCTCTCCCAAGGTGGAATCCACAAACAGATCACTACCATGGAGCCGTACCAATTCTCGGGTGATGGCCAACCCAAGGCCGCTGCCGTGTTGTTCGCGTGATAGAGAGCGCTCGATCTGTTCAAACGGCTTGAAAATTCGTTCTCGATGCTCGGGCGCAATCCCTGAGCCGGTATCGGATACGGACACACGAATGCGCGAGGCATCAAGCTTTCGCGCAGAAATACGGACTTCACCACGTTCAGTGAATTTAATGGCATTGCCGACCAAGTTAAACAAAATCTGTTGTAGACGAACACTATCCGCCCGCACTGGCGGCAGATTGTCCTCAATGTCTACCTCAAGCCTTATAGGTTTATTCTGAATCAGTGGTTTGCTCACGGCGGTCACCACGTCAACAACAGCCGCAAGGTCAACTGGCACAGGATGAATGTGCAGTTTTCGATGCGACAGTCTTTTGAAATCCAAAATTTCATTGACCAGCGCTGCGAGCCGACGACCGCTGCCTTCAATCAGCTTAAGTCCTTCTTGAACATCCTCATTCAGCTTGCCTGCACTGCCGCTCAACAGCGCCTGTGTCAAGCCAATGATCCCAGTCAGAGGCGTGCGCAATTCGTGAGACACGATCGACAGAAACTCATCTTTAATGCGATCGGAATTTCTCAGTTGCTCGGCAATGGCCTCCTGCCGTGCCATTTTTCGCCGATACAACCATAAAACGGCACCCACAATAAAAGCCAGAACCAACAGGTAAATTGCATACGCTTGCGGGGTCAACCAAATGGGAGGGGCCACCGAGAGCTTCAATGAAAAAACCGTTTGTGTCTCGTACCCCTGAGCGGTTTTACCTTTGAGTTCAAGCTGATAATTTCCCGGCGGAAGGTTTGAAAAATTGATCTCGGTACCCGCATTTGTCTCACGCCAGTCATTGTCGAGTGGATTTAGGCGGTAATACAAGTGATTGTTTTGTGGCGAAAGGTAATCCGTCACAATCGCACGCAAACTGATATCGTTATTGCCGTAGCTCAAATTTACCTGCCCGCTGCCGAGCGGCTGCCAGCCCCTATCCCCCACCCGAATCTGCGTCACCACCACTCTTGGTGACACCCTAGGAAGCCAACGCTGAAAACGCTGAGCCACCAAAACACCATGTTGGCCGCCAATCACCAACCAACCCCGTGAAGTTTCCATGCCCACCAACGGGGGCACCAAAAAAGGCGGCACACCATCTGGCGGACCGAAACGCCTCAGTGCCTTCATCTCTGGCTGCCAGCGAAGGATACCTTCGTCACCAAATAACCAGAGCGCTCCGCGGCTGTCGAATAAAAGCGCACTATCAGAAACAAAAATATCCTTCGCTTCTAACGGAACACTCTGGAACTCAAATGAATCACTATGGCGCATCACCGCCAGCCCTGCATCGGTAGCCACCCACAAGCGACCCGTCTTATCAAGCGCGATAGCGTGAATATTGTTGTCAGGCAAAGCGCTCGGATTACCCGAATCATGCAAAATAACCTGAGCAGTGCTTTGTTCAGGCAAAAATCGAACCAAACCACTGCCGCGTGTACCAAACCACATGACGCCTGACGCCTCAACGGCAGCACTGGTAAATTCCGCTCGCCCAAACACACTTTCGCCGCCGATGGGATACCAATGGCGCAACGCCATCTGTTTCGTCGTCTGTGACCATTGGAAAACTGCCACGCCCCAATTGGTGCCAATCCATAGTCGATCTTGGGTATCCATCAACATAAAATTGACTCGAAAATTCGCTTCGACGCCAGGAAGTTGAGCCACGACACGCGGCTTTTGCCCGATTTCAAGCCGTCCAAGCTGGCCTTTGTGATCTACGAGCCAGGCCGCACCATACCGATCGACCACCAACGCCAACAATCTTGCCGACAAGTCAGCGCCGAGTGTAGTTCGATAAACGGAACGAACTTGCAACGTGTCCGGGTTGAGGGCATCCAGACCGCCATAGCTGCTGATAAGAATGTCGCCGTTTGGCCATTCTGCGACACCGGTAATCATATTATGGCTCAGCCCGCGTCCTTGCACCGGTGCATAGACGATTCGACCAAAAGTGGCCTCGTAACCGAGAGAAAGCCGCAGGCCACGAATCGAACCAATCCAAATTAATCCAGCCTGATCTTCAAATAACGTCAGTGCCCGCCCCTCACCGTTTGATGTCTGAACTGGCAGCCAATTGTCTGCGGCCGATCGCTTGACAAAAAGGCCCTCGCTCGTCGCCAACCAGTAAGCGCCCTGTCTGGTTCTCAGCATGTCAAGAATCTGTAGTTTGTCCGAGGTCACCGGCAAACGGATTCGCTGTACGCGCGCAAGATTGGGCGGGATACGCAACAGGCCATGGTTTAAGGTGCCAATCAGCAGCTGGCCGTTGTCATCTTTGACGATGCGTGTGATGGCCGGTTGTTGGTCTGGAAATATCCGAACGATACGAAACTCTCCCGTGCGCTCATTCAGTTGGCCCAACCCCGCATCTGTCGCGATCCAAAGGTGATCACCGTCGGCCCGCAAAATATCCGTCACGATCTGGCCAGGGAGCGCAAGATCGTCAAGGGGATTATGATTGAAAGTTCGAATTTCGCCGCTGATTAAGTCAAACCGATACAGGCCACTAAACGCGGCAATCCATACCGCCTGCCCATCACGAAAAAGCGACTGAACGCCGATATTGGCTAGATCTCCTACCCGCGTTCGAACGACGCTTAGCGTCTCCCTTTGCGGATCAAACCAGTAAAGACCACCATTACGCAACCCAATCAACAGGCGCGGGCCGATCACTTCGATATCGGAAACATCCCCGGAGATCACCTTGAGTCGGTTGTAATAACGAAACGCCAATCCATCATAACGGACCACGCCCCGTTTGGTTGCAAGCCAAATCAAGCCTCGGTGATCCTGCACAATTTTACGGATCCAGTGTGGCGCCGAGTCTGCCTTATGTGGCGCGAACGTGCTGACCCATAGCACATCCGGCTGGGCAATCCCATGGCCAGAGAGCAGCATCAGGGCAGCAATCACATAAACTTGTCGGAATAACCGAGTCACACCTTTGTCAACATATCAAGCGTCCATACTGTTGAGTGTACTCGATTTATTGCCGGACAAAAGTGCCATGCATCAATTTTTAGGCGTTAGAGCCAGCCTTTTTCAGCAAAAGAGACCGCCGTGCCTCCACCAACGACCACGTGATCGAGCAGACGAATATCCATGTGACGCAACAGAGAGCCTAGTTCGGAAGTCAAGCGTCGGTCAGCGACACTGGGCTCAGGATCACCGGAAGGGTGGTTATGGCCGATAATGATCGCCGCCGCGTTCAGCCGAAGCGCTTCACGCACCAACACCCTTGGATGCACTGACGCTTCATGGATACTGCCACGAAACAAGTTTTTGAACGCGATCATTCGGTGCTTCTGATCAAGAAACAAGGTGGCAAAGACTTCCTCTGGCTCAGCCATTAACCGTAGTGTAAACAGCCGCTTCACGTCCTCCGGGCAACCAAACATGGGCTTTTCGCGGCAATTCGTTTGCCAGGCACGCTCCGCGATCAACAAAGCAGCTTTCAATTGCGCCGCCTTGGCATACCCTATCCCCGGCTCGGCGAGCAACAACTCAACACTGCTGCGCATCAAACCGGCCAGCCCACCGAATCTTTCTATCAATCGACGGGCCAATAGGATCGCACTTTCACCACGGCGACCTGCTCGCAACAATATCGCCAACAGTTCCGCATCGCTCAAATCGTGCCCGCCGGACGCAAGCAATCGTTCGCGCGGCCTTTCATCCTCCGGCCAATCTTTAATCGACATACGCTTTCCTTTGCAATGCCTAGGTTTCTCCCACCTCATCCGCTATGATAACGCTTACTAAGAACAACAGCCGTCATCCATGACCGACTCGTCCTGCCAGTTTCTTGCCAATCACAATGTCATCCTAGGCATCAGCGGCGGTATCGCTGCCTATAAGGCCGCCATTTTGGCCCGTCGGTTGATCGACGCTGGAGCAACCGTCCAGGTCATTATGACACCCAATGCCCGACAGTTTATTAGCCCGCTCACGCTCCAAGCGCTCACCGGAAGACCCGTGCGGATTGAGCAATTTGACGTACAAGCTGAAGCAGCTATGAGTCACATTGAGCTGGCACGATGGGCAGACCTCATCGTCATTGCCCCTGCAACGGCCAATACCATCGCGCGTCTTGCCAACGGATATGCCGACGAGTTACTGTCCACTGTCAGCCTTGCATCGAGTGCCCCGAGGTTTATTGCGCCGGCCATGAATCAGCAAATGTGGCTATCCGAGGCCACCCAAAGAAACATTCAAACACTTCGACAAAGCGGTGTTCACATTATCGGGCCTGCCGAAGGTGATCAGGCATGCGGGGATATTGGCCCTGGTCGTATGGTTGAACCCTCCGACATCATGAGCGTTTTACAACAATGGCGAAGTGAAACAACACTCCTTGCCGGCCAACGTATCGTCATCACTGCGGGTCCCACCTACGAATCGCTTGATCCGGTGCGCTTCCTTGGCAATCGAAGCACTGGCACCATGGGTTTTGCGTTGGCAGACGTCTGTGCCCGCATGGGCGCTCATGTCACACTGGTGTCAGGTCCGGTGGCTCAACCAACCCCCGCAGGGGTTCGTCGTATTGATGTGACAACCGCGCTCGAAATGCATGATGCCGTATTGGACGCTGTTTCAGAACCCACAGACGGTTTCATTGGCTGTGCCGCCGTCGCCGATTACCGCCCCGCGCAAAAACAAGTGGAAAAGATCAAAAAGACAGGCAGCGAGCTAGTGCTTACTTTTATTCGCAACCCGGATATAATCAAAGCAGTGAGTATGTCCCAAAACCGCCCGCGCTGGGTCGTGGGGTTTGCCGCGGAAACCCGCAACCTTGAAACCTATGCGAAGCGCAAATTGCGTGAAAAAAGGCTGGATGCGGTATGCGCTAATGATGTCAGCCGTTCAGATCTTGGTTTTGGGCGTGGACAAAATGCGTTGACTGTCTATACGGCCGATGGAAAACGTATCGAATTGCCAGCATCAGAAAAGCCATTGTTGGCGCGCCGGCTAATGTGTTGGTTGAAAACACATGTCATTGATCAAAAGAGGGATGCATGATTCACGACAAATCACACACATTTCCACTCAAAGTCAAGATCCTTGATCCACGTATCGGTGACACCATTCCATTTCCGCACTACGCGACAGACGGCTCAGCAGGTCTCGATCTGCGCGCCGCGCTCGAACGTGATCTCACCTTACACCCAGGTGAAACCGAGCTGATCCCCACTGGTATCGCCATTCACATTGCCGATCCAGGGCTGGCCGCCATGATCCTGCCACGTTCTGGCCTTGGTCACAAACACGGTTTAGTGCTCGGCAATCTCGTCGGGCTTATCGATTCGGACTATCAAGGACAACTGTATGTTTCTTGCTGGAATCGTGGCAATAAGGCCTATACTATTCAGGTTGGTGAGCGAATCGCACAACTTGTGATTGTGCCGGTTCTGCAAGCCGCATTCGAAATTGTTGAAGACTTTGAAGATAGCATCCGTGGCGAAGGCGGGTTCGGCCATTCAGGCACCCACTAAACATTGGATTGAAATGCAAGCTGTATTGAGCGAGGACTGCCGTGAAAAGAAAACAACAAATCTCTCTGGAAAATGAGGCTCAGCCACAGAAAAAACAGCGGAAAGCAGCTCACCCAAAACGGGGTCTGACGCTGCTTAGGTTTTTAGCACCCACGCTGTCTATCAGTATACTTGCTTTGTTGGCCGTTGCTGTCATTCAATACTACCTCATTATCGAAATTCCCAGTCAAAAACGTACAGACCGGTACTTAAAGACGACCCTGACCAGTTATGCAGAGTTGGTTCGATTAACCGCGACAGGTGCCACTGAAGCGCTTGCCATTGCGGCGCAACAACCACCCTTGAAGCAGGCAGTGCTGTCCAACGATGGCCCAGCCCTCAAACAGCTAGAGGCACAACTTACCCAGCAGTTTCCTAAAGCCATCGGTGTTCGTATTCTCCCCGCCGACATTCGCACCACCGATCCAAATTCAAAGCCGCCCATCACCAATGTGACACTTGACCTCATTCGACGTGTCGCCAAAGGGGAGCGCCTGTTTCCGGAAGTCGTGGGCGTTGGCACACCAAATGCGCACGTTGCCTTGATTGAGCCGATTAAAATCGAGGGGCGTTTGATCGGTTTTCTACTCGCCGGATTCAAAATGGAAGTGATTAACGATGCCCTTTCCAAAATACAGTCTGTGCCAGGCTATTTGGAACTCAGGCAAGTCTTTGGTGGCGTCAAACATGTTCTGGGCAGCCATGGCGACCCATCACTCAAGCAAGGCGAGCCACTTAGTGTTGGAGCGCTTTCCGGCACCCCTTGGGAAATGGCCTATTGGCCTGCGCCGAACGAAAATTTTTCAATTTATGGCGACACCCTCACTTTTTGGATAGCGGTGATTGCCATGCTATTACTGATCGCAGGGCTCGGCTTTTACGGTCTTTACCGTCTCGGCAAAACCGTTCAAAAAGATGCCTCAAGGTTGCTACGTCTTATTCTTGAGGCCAAAACACCGCATTTCGCCGTCCCCGAGAACTTCTTCACACTGGCCATTTTCACAGATCTTGCGCTCAGCCTCTCCAGAACCGGCATCATCACCGTTGAAAGCGCCAGTACGATGGACACCACGACCCATGAAGACATTTCTGATAAGCGTATTCCGCATGCCATTGAAGATACGCATGGTGACGAAAATGCCTTGCCACTGCTGGAAGAAGATGATGAAGATGCGCAACTGATCAAGCAAAGCGCCGCTAAAACCATCCCCGAAGAAATTTTCAGGGCCTATGACATCCGTGGCATTGTCGATGAAGCACTCACCGAAGAAACCGCTGAGCTCATTGGTCGCGCCATTGGTAGCGAAGCATTTGAACGCGGCGAACAAACCGTGATTGTCGCACGCGATGGGCGACTTTCTAGCCCACGTTTATCTGAGGCGCTCAAGCGTGGTCTGATGGCGTCCGGAAGAAACGTCATTGACATCGGCGAAGTGCCAACGCCGGTGCTGTACTACGCCACCCATACTCTGGACGCCAAGTCCGGCGTCATGGTCACCGGTAGCCACAATCCGCCTGATTACAATGGTTTCAAGATTGTTCTCGCGGGTGAGACACTTTCCGGCAGTGACATACGCGCCCTGTATCGACGTATTGTCTCAGGGGAGTTGCTCTCCGGCACCGGACACCAGACAACAAAGGATATTGTCAGCGATTACATCGGTCACATCGTCAACGATATTGCCCTCGCACAACCAATGCGCGTCGTCATCGACTGTGGGAATGGGGTCGCTGGAAATGTGGCCCCTCGTCTGTTCCAAGCGCTCGGCTGCGAAGTGATCGGACTTTACTGTGACGTCGACGGCAATTTCCCAAATCATCATCCAGACCCGAGCAAACCTGACAATTTGAGAACCCTGATCGATACCGTGAAAGAACAACAGGCGGACATTGGGCTGGCCTTTGATGGAGATGGCGATCGCTTGGGGGTTGTCGACTCCGAGGGCAATATCATTTGGCCAGACATGCAAATGATGCTGTACTCGATGGATGTGCTCTCCCGCAACCCCGGCGCGGACATTATTTTTGATGTCAAGTGTTCACGCCATCTCGGGACCACCATTCGTGGTCATGGTGGGCGTCCGATCATCTGGAAAACGGGACATTCGTTCATCAAAGCCAAGATGAAAGAAACCGGGGCCTTGCTGGCAGGCGAGCAAAGTGGCCACATCTACTTTAAAGAGCGCTGGTTCGGCTTTGATGACGGCTTATATGCGGGTGCCCGGTTGCTTGAAATTCTCGCCGCAGACTTTCGCAAGTCTCACGAGGTGTTTGCGGTGTTCCCCAAAACACTGAGCACACCAGAGATCAACGTTGAGGTCACTGATAAAGAAAAATTCGCCCTAATGCAGGCACTGGCGAAAGAGGGGGACTTCGGTGAAGGCAAGAAGATCACCATCGACGGAGTTCGCGTCGACTACGCGGATGGGTGGGGCTTAGTCCGTGCTTCAAACACAACGCCATGCCTTGTGTTCCGTTTTGAGGCCGATAATGAAAAATCGCTTAAGCGAATTCAATCCATATTTAAGCGGCAAATAGAGAGACTCAAGCCTGATGTCAGGCTGCCATTTTAATACGTAAGCATTGATAACGAGGGGGATCCATGGCACGTAAAGGGGCTTCCGGTGAACGCAAACAAGCCATCTTGCAAGCATTGGCCATTATGCTTGAACGTGACGCTGGACAACGCATCACGACCGCCCGATTGGCGAAAGAGGTGGGTGTCTCTGAAGCCGCGCTCTATCGCCATTTTCCAAGCAAGGCCAGAATGTTTGAAGGGCTACTAGGTTTTGTTGAAGAAACCTTGTTCTCTCGGATCAACCGCGTTCTG
>RFGJ01000565.1 GCA_003696665.1 Gammaproteobacteria bacterium
CAGCTTGTGCTTCGTTATCAGATTGCGGATGACTACTATCTCTACCGGCAACAATTTCAGTTCAAAGTGGCTGACGGGCGTATTGGTTTTCCGGATTGCCCAGAAGGCGAACCACATTATGACGAATATTTCAAAAAGGATCTTTATATCTACCGCCATTTTGTCGAAATCAGGCTGCCTTTGAAAGCACGCAAAGCGGGGACGCTTTTGGCCATTCGTGATCAAGGCTGCGGTAAGGGCCTATGCTACAACCCTCTGATCCGGTACTTACAGATACAAGATGATGGCCGCTTGGCATGGGTAAACAAGGATGACCCCGCGCTGACCACCGCCGCATTTGGCCCATGGTATACCTGCCCGGTGACACCTGACGGGCTACCCGCCAGAGTGCCCACAAACGTGGCGGCTGAAAACGAGAGCAGCCACAACCTAACGGACGATCAGACGAAAGGTGACAAAACCAACCTTGGTACCTTGGCCAATGATCATCGAGCACTGGCGAACTGGCTCACGCAAAAAAATATCTTCTGGACGCTGGTGATCTTTTTCATCCTTGGCGTTGGACTGACCTTCACCCCCTGTGTGTTTCCCATGATGCCAGTGTTGGCCAGTATCATTGCCGGGCAAGAAGGGCAGCTGTCCACGCGCCGTGCCTTCTGGCTTTCGTTGACCTATGTTCAGGGGATGGCCATCACCTACACCCTCATTGGACTGGCGACGGCCGCTGCTGGCCATTCACTGAATTATTTTTTCCAAACGCCATGGTTCATCGGCTTTAGCGTGGTGATTTTCGTCGCATTAGCCCTGTCCATGTTTGGCTTCTACGAGCTTCGATTGCCCACCGCTTGGCATCAAAGACTCCATCACATGAGCCAAAAACCCCAGGGCGGGACATTTGTCGGGGTTGCGCTCATGGGCCTCCTGTCCGCCCTTGTCGTCAGTCCGTGTGTCACGGCACCACTGTCAGGCGCACTTTTGTACATCGCTCAATCCGGGAACTATGTCCTTGGCGGACTAGCCATGTTCATTCTTGCACAAGGCATGGGCCTGCCATTAATTCTTATTGGTGTGTCGGAAGGGCGCTGGTTGCCGCGGGCTGGCAGTTGGATGGAGGGCGTACGATCAGCATTTGGTGTCGCCCTGCTGGGCGTTGCCATCTATCTGGCCACTCCACTCCTGCCGGGGGCGTTGGTGCTGGCGCTGTGGGGTTCGCTGGCGATCGCTGCCGGCGTCTTTCTTGGCGCTTTCGATGCTCGCCCTGAAATGGACATTCGGAAGTTCTGGAAGGCGCTTGGCATCATTCTGGTTTTGGTTGGCGCAATGCAATGGATAGGTGCGCTTTCTGGCCAACAGAATCCTTTACGGCCTCTTTCTTTCAGCTCAAGTGCCAACACCGCAACCACGGCTTTGCCATTCAAACACATACAGGGGCTTAAACAACTACAAACTGAGCTGAGCTTAGCCAAGGCACGCAAGCAACGTGTCTTTGTTGACCTTTATGCCGACTGGTGCGTCGCCTGTACCGAACTGGAAGCCAACACACTCCCAGATCCACGCGTACGCAGCGCCATGGCAGACATGCTGTGGTTGCAAGTGGATTTGTCAGATACCGATGATCCGGACAATATCGCCGTCATTGAGCATTACAATGTGCCGGGACTGCCCACCATGATGTTTTTTGATGAATATGGCAATGAACTGACACGGCACCGAATTACTGGTTATCTATCACCCGAGCAATTTGCCGAACGTGTGAAAGAAGCATTTTCTAAAGACTAAGCAAAACGGCATGGATGCCCCATAAACTTTTTTTAACGGGGCTACATTATGCGATTACTCATTTTCGGAACATTACTTTTGGGCATCACTGGCCAGACCTTGGCGGACACATCCCCCCACGATTGGCACCAAAAACTGCAAACCATTGCCGACGTGGTCGACGCTAAGCGAATACAACAAGACGTTGTCCAATTGGTCAATTTTGGTACGCGACACACATTGAGCCAAGCCAACCATCCAACGCGCGGCATTGGGGCGGCACGTCGATGGTTGGCGCGACAGTTTCAGAACATCGCCGCTGAATGCGGCGGTTGCCTGAAAGTTGAAACTGTCAGCGCCACGGTGCAAGGCCGCCGCATTCCGACACCAACCGAAGTGGTCAATGTGCTTGCCATACTGCCAGGCACCAAAGATCCCAAGCGGGTGGTCATGATGACAGGTGACATTGATTCCCGTGCCAGCGATGTGATGGACGCCGAGTCGGATGCACCCGGCGCCAATGACAACGCCTCCGGGCTTGCCGCAGTGCTCGAGGCCGCGCGTGTGCTTTCAAAGCACAGATTCGGCGCAACCATCGTGTTTGCTGGTCTTTCCGGCGAAGAGCAGGGACTTTATGGAGGCAAAATCCTTGCCCAAGCAGCCAAGCAGCGAGGTTGGCGAATAGAGGCTGTCATCAATAACGATATGATCGGCAATATTGAAGGCATCGATGGTGTCATCGACAACACCGTCGCCCGGATTTTTTCCGAAGGCACGCGTGCCGACGAAACGCCTGAAATGGCTCGCTATCGGCGTTTTCATGGCGGGGAAGTTGATTCACCTTCTCGTAACCTGGCGCGCTATGTGGATCGACTGGCCGATCAATATCTTAGCAACCTGGACACATGGCTGATTTATCGCCTCGACCGGTTCGGACGGGGTGGCCATCACCGCCCATTCAATGATGCGGGCTTCCCAGCCATCCGGCTGATGGAGGCGCACGAGCATTACCACCGCCAACATCAAAATGTGCGTACGGAAAACGGCGTCGCCTATGGCGATGTCGTCAGCGGCGTCAATTTCGACTACGCAGCCAAGCTCACTCGGCTGAATACCATCACACTCGCCTCATTGGCTTGGGCCCCAGCCCCGCCCATCAACGTGACCCTCGTTGGCGCGGTGACCGCCAATACCACATTGTGTTGGCAACCCCACGCCGATGACAAAACAAAAGTGGCCAAATATCGGATTTATTGGCGCCGTACTGATCAGCCGCAATGGCAGTACATGCGTGAAGTCGGCACGCGCACGCAATGGACGCTTAACAACATCATCATTGACAACTATTATTTTGGCGTGAGTGCCGTGAGCAACAATGGGTTCGAGTCGCCCATCGTGTTCCCTGGGCCTATCGGCGCATTTACGCCATGGTCAGCCATCGACTGCAGCCCGAAAAATTAAGGCAGCAGAATTGATGCAATAGCGCCGCCCGGTCTCGGTCGGACCGTCATCAAAAACATGGCCGAGATGAATATGACAGTTAGCGCAACGCACCTCCGTCCGCCGCATGCCATGACTGGTGTCCAAATGCTCCGTCACGGCTTGCGCCTCGATCGGGCGATCGAAACTTGGCCAACCGCAGCCGCTATCAAATTTCGATGTGCTGGAAAATAGTGGCTGCGCACAATTTCGACAAAGGTAGTCTCCCGGTTCAAAAAAATTCCAGTAAGCATTCTGAAAAGGGGGTTCTGTGCCCTTTTCAAAACACACCCACCGTTCTAACTCGGTCATCTTTTTGTTATTCATGCTCGACTTCTACTTGTATCTGGCAAGAACATGCGCACATTTTGCACAAACTGGTCTAACCTTGTTCAAATTAAGACGAAAAAGGCTAGACACCTCGTGAATTATTGGCAAGAATGATCGCTCTTAGCAAGATATTTTCATATCTGCGCCATTTAAGCGCATAATTGGCGACGTTCTAATGAAAAAACGCGTTCTTTTGCTTGATGGGCCAAACTTGAATCTGCTCGGTCAACGCGAACCGGAAACCTATGGTGACGTGACACTGCAAGCGATTCGCGAGCAAGTGGCCAAGGAGCTCAGTCCTAATATCGAGCTACATTGCTATCAAAGCAATCACGAAGGCGCGCTCGTTGAACGGATTCATCAGGCGGCAAGCGAGCACATAGACTTTATCATGCTGAACCCCGCCGGTTTGACGCATACCAGTGTGGTGATGCGAGATGCACTGCTCGCCGTCCGCATACCATTTATTGAATTGCACTTAAGCAATCCGCATGCCCGCGAGCCCTTTCGACACCATTCTTATTTTTCTGACATCGCCCTTGGCGTCATTTGCGGGTTTAAAGAAGATAGCTACATTTTAGCCGCAAAATTCATTAAAAAGTACCTCACTTCATGACACATTAAAGAGAGTGAACACCATGGACATACGGAAAATCAAAAAACTGATCGAACTGGTCGAAGAATCTGGTATCGCCGAAATTGAGATTAAAGAAGGTGAAGAATCCGTCCGAATCAGTCGGGCAGGCACCATTCAATCTGTCGCGGTGCCGCAAACCTCTTTGCCTCCGATGCCAGCCAGCCAGCCAACTGCGGCACCGACGGCCGAGTCAGCACAAGCCAAGGACGACGATGACACGGAGATGCCTTCCGGACACGTAGTGCGTTCGCCCATGGTCGGCACTTTTTATCGAGCCCCCTCTCCCGGCGCTAAACCGTTCGTCGAAGTCGGTGATCGGGTCAATGTCGGCGACACGCTGTGCATCATTGAAGCCATGAAAATGATGAACCAGATCGAGGCGGATAAAGCCGGTGTGGTCAAGGCCATTTTGGTCGAAAATGCACAACCTGTGGAATTCGACGAGCCACTGTTCATCATTGAATAGGCAAGGAGCTTGTGATGCTTGATAAAGTCGTGATTGCCAACCGTGGCGAAATTGCGCTTCGCATATTGCGCGCCTGCCGTGAACTGGGCATTAAAACAGTGGCTGTGCACAGCACCGCCGATACCGATCTCATGCATGTCCGACTGGCCGATGAGTCGGTTTGTATTGGACCGCCACCGGCAACAGAGAGTTACCTAAATATTCCCGCAATTATTGCAGCCGCCGAAGTGACCGACGCTGTGGCCATTCATCCAGGCTATGGATTTTTGGCGGAAAATGCTGATTTTGCTGAACAAGTCGAGCGCAGTGGTTTTCGCTTTATCGGACCGCGCCCGGAAACCATCCGACTTATGGGCGACAAGGTCTCTGCCATTGCCGCAATGAAAAAAGCCGGAGTCCCCTGTGTGCCCGGTTCCGATGGTCCCTTGGGTGATGATGACAAAGAAAACTTAGCCATTGCCAAGCGCATCACCTATCCCGTGATTATCAAAGCCGCGGGCGGCGGCGGTGGGCGAGGAATGCGGGTGGTTCGTTCTGAGAAAGAACTGATCGATGCCATTGCCACCACGCGAGCTGAAGCGAAAGCGGCGTTCGGCAATGACACCGTGTATATGGAAAAATTTCTTGAGAATCCCCGACATATCGAGATTCAAGTGCTTGCTGACATGCATGGCAACGCCATTTACCTCGGCGAACGCGATTGCTCAATGCAAAGACGTCATCAAAAAGTGGTGGAGGAAGCACCGGCGCCGGGCATCACCGAAGAAATGCGTCGCTACATCGGGGAACGTTGTGTGCAGGCGTGCAAGGAAATTGGCTATGTTGGTGCCGGAACGTTCGAATTTCTCTACGAAAAAGGCGAATTTTACTTTATTGAAATGAATACCCGTATCCAGGTCGAGCACCCGGTCACGGAGCTTGTCACTGGCATTGACATCGTTAAAGAACAACTCAAAGTCGCCGAAGGGCAACCATTATCGTACAAGCAACAGGATGTCCGCATGCGGGGGCACGCGATAGAATGTCGCATCAATGCCGAGGATCCCCACACGTTCATGCCTTCTCCGGGCAAAATTGAACGATATCACGCGCCGGGCGGTCCTGGCGTGCGAGTTGACTCGCATGTGTACGCCGGCTATCGAGTGCCGCCCTATTATGATTCCATGATTGGCAAAATCATCACGCACGGTGAAACCCGGGAAGTTGCCCTTGCGCGTATGCAGATGGCACTTGAAGAGCTCGTCATCACAGGCATCAAAACAAACATCGAATTACAAAAAAGGATTATGAGTGATACCAATTTTCAAAAAGGTGGCGTGAACATTCACTACCTGGAACAAAATCTCTCTCAGCATCCGGAGATAATTAAGTAAGCATGGAATGGCGACAGCTCAAAATCCAGACCACCGTCGATCACTGTGAAGCCATTGAAGCTTGGTTACTCGACCAAGGCGCGCTTTCCGTGACGCTTCTGGACGCGGCCGATCAGCCCATTTTGGAACCTGCCCCAGGCGAAACACCTTTGTGGGCCCAAGTTGTGCTGGTCGCCCTTTTCGATCAAGAAGCCAATCTTGCCGGCATTTGTCGCGAATTCCAGGAAAACTGGCCTGAAGTTGCACATAACATTGCCACGGAATCACTTCCGGATCGTGTCTGGGAGACGGCTTGGATGGATCATTTCGAGCCCATGCGGTTTGGCGCGAGCCTGTGGATTGTCCCAAGTTGGACCACGCCTCCGGATCCGGACGCTGTGAATATTTTTCTCGACCCAGGACTGGCATTCGGATCAGGGACACACGAAACAACGGCGCTGTGCTTGGAATGGCTTGCCGCACAATCCCTGACCGGGAAAACAGTCATTGATTATGGTTGTGGCTCCGGGATTTTGGGGATTGCCGCGGCGGCGCTTGGTGCTGATCACGTGCTTGGCCTTGATATCGATCCGCAGGCCATCACCGCAAGTCGAGACAATGCTGAAAAAAATAATGTGCTCGACAAGACGACATGGCAATTGCTCGAGCCGCGCCATCTACCAGTGCTCGCGCCGCATGATATTTTGCTCGCCAATATTCTTGCTGAACCACTGCGAACACTGGCGCCAGTGTTGGCACAAGGAGTTCGTGCAGGGGGACAGATTGCCTTAAGTGGTCTATTGACAACGCAGAGCGATGAAATCAGCCAAATTTATGATGCCTATTTCGTGATGAACCCGCCTGTCATCAAAGGTGATTGGGCATTATTGACGGGTTGTCGTAGACACTAGTGCCTCCCTTTGTTAAAAATAGCTTACTTTAAAAAGGAATAGTGGAAAGTCGATGTCGGATTCCGAACGCCGTCCTGTCACGCGATGCCCGCAATGTGGCACCATGTTCCGGGTTAGCCTCGCGCAGCTGCAGGCGGCTGCAGGCGAAGTCCGGTGCGGCGCATGTTTGCATACATTCAACGCCATTGATTTTGTCGTCGCCCCTGAATTACTTCTGATACGTCCTGCTCAAACATCCGCGCCGACGTCCACCACAGCGGATATGGAGCAGGCCATTGAACAAATGCTCGGTGACTTGGACGATGAGCCGATCGAAGATCCAGAAAGTCTGGAACAAAGTCTCGAAGAAGCGCTCGCCGCCGAAGGACTGGGTGATTTGGATGTCGAACAGGAAGTGGCCCCAGAAGCATCTGATCAGGACAATGCGCTGTCGCTTGAAGCCATGCTCGACTCTGCCTCTGGCACCACCCTACTTGACAAAGAAATGGTCACTGACACGCTATCGACCAAGGATGTCCCTGACAATACACAGGATGTGTCAGAGGAGGCAACATCGCTTGACCCAACTGAAGAGAGGGCATCAGTGGCATCAGAAGAGCCGTGTGTGACCGACGCCGAGATCGAAGTCGCTGATGTTTCCGGGACAAACGACTGGATAGACGAACATCCGGAGCCACTCACTTCTGCCGAGCCTTTTCTGACGTCCACCGAAGCGCACATTTCTGAAGCGTTTTCAACGTCGCCTGATGACCGTCACGAAGAACCATCAGATAGCCTTTCCGAAGACGACGCCTTGTTCAATGATGTGGCAGCAGCGCCCTTGTCCGAGGACGAGCATGGGCATTCCGATGACGTACGTGATGAGAATACGACTGTACCCGAGGCAGACAACAGCCCGCTTTCGGATACCAAGGCCAGCGATCCAGCGTTGGCGATCCTTATGGAAGACCTTGAACTCATACCTGACAACGCTCCCGAGACGGACATCACAGACGATACGCCCGCCAATGCCAGCGCATCGAGCAGTCCGTGGCTCACCATTGGCATCGTTGTGATGGCACTACTACTGGCCGGGCAATGGCTCAGACACACCTGGCCAAAATGGGAACGCCAACCTGAACATCGTTCTTGGATGCAGGCAATATGTGATGTTGTGGATTGTTCATTGCCACCTTTGGTGGATGTTGAAAAACTGGTGGTGTTGAACCATGTTCTGACACAACGAGCCGAGCACAAAAAACAGTGGCGGTTCGATCTGCAGCTGCGCAATGATGCGCCATTTGCCCAACCTTTTCCTGACATTGAATTGACCGTGCTCGACCGTGATGGGCAGGTGCTGGCTGCCCGCCGATTCACACCGAAAGAATATGCGCCCGCCGCACCGCGGCTTTTACCTTCAGGTCAAACCGCACACATCGGCTTCGACCTCGCCATTGCGTTGCCTGATGTGCCAAGTTATGAAATCCGACTGACACAGGCACGCCAATGACTCATCGCTCCTATGCTCAGGACTGTCTGATTGCACAGGCGCTGGATGACATCGGCGAACGCTGGACACTGCTCATCATCCGCGAACTAGCCATTCGCCCATGCCGATATGGCAACTTACAAAAAGCTTTGCCGGGCATCGGGACGAATCTTCTCGCAGAACGACTGAAGCACCTAAGGCGGATCGGCCTTATCAGCCAACAGCGCATCGGCAATGAACATCCTACCTATCGCTTGACGGAAACGGGTCAGGCACTCATCCCATTACTGCTTGACATCATTCGCTGGCAGTGGATAAGAAATCGCCAAAACGAGACAACGTATCGACAAAATCACTGGGGCATATTAGGGCTGCAGGCATTTTTCCGTCCTGAGCGGGCGCAAAAGCTGGATCTCCGAATTCGTTTCGAAGATTCGCCCATGGTGCTTATCCATATCCGAGACGGCCAATTGGCATGGCTTGTCGATGAGTCAGCCGTACCGGTGACCGCTGACGTGAATGTGATGGCAAGCATTTTTGAGTTTTTCTCGGCCATCAGGGCCGGTGCGCGCATCCGAGACGGGCGTGTCGGCGATGTTCAGTATGAAGGGCCTACACAAACCCTCGTGCGCTTTGCCCATTGCTTCCATCCCCCAACACTCTCCTGATGTGGGCAAAATTTGTTCAATTTTTGACTACACCTCCCCGTCAAACAGCGTTAGAATTATCGCCCCACAGTTCAATGAGTCGCGTCGTGAAGATCGGTCCTTACTCAATTTCGCCACCGCTAATCGCAGCCCCAATGGCCGGTGTCACGGACGTTGTCTTCCGACGTTTTGCCATTCAATTTGGCGCTGGCGCAGCCATAGGTGAGATGCTCACCTCAGACACCGGTCTGTGGGATAGCCGCAAAACTCAATGGCGTCTTGCTCACCATCGGGAAGCCGGGGTTCGCTGGATTCAAATCGTGGGCGCAGAACCGGAGTCGATGGCTCGAGCAGCGCGTGCGAATGTCTCGCTAGGCGCGCAAATAATAGACATCAACATGGGCTGTCCGGCCAAAAAAGTTTGCCGCAAAGCCGCTGGCTCTGCGCTAATGGCAGAGCCCGACAAGGCGGCGCGAATTATTGAAGCTGTTGTCAATGCCGTCGATGTTCCGGTGACCGTCAAGATGCGCACCGGCCCAACGCGCGATCAGAAAAACGCACGACACATTGCCAAACTTGCCGAACAAGCCGGTGTCGCCGCAATCACCATCCATGGTCGAACACGCGCCGATCGTTTTCAGGGCGAGGCGGAATATGACACCATCGCGGAAGTGGTCTCGTCCGTGGCAACTCCCGTCATAGCCAATGGTGATATCACCTCCCCGGAAAAGGCCAAATTTGTCTTGGACTACACGCGCGCGGATGCGATCATGATAGGCCGAGCGGCACAGGGCCAACCTTGGCTGTTTGCCCAAATAGCAGATGCGCTGAACAACAAAACGCCAGCGACTTTTTGTCAGAAAAGTCGCTGGCAGATAATGGCAGAATATGTCAACGCGCTGCACCAGTTTTATGGGCCATTCATGGGGGTCCGAATCGCCCGTAAACACATGACCAGTTTTTTGTTAAAAGAAAGCAATGGTGCGGCCTTGAAAAAGGCGTTTAACCAAATTGAAACAGCGTCACAACAACGGCAATTTATTTTGCACCAACTCGAACAGATAGATAGCGAAACATCAGAGTTTAGCCAACATTCGGTGATGACAGGATCGTAGCCATGACAACAACAACCAAACAAACATCAGGTGAACCACTTTTTGGGACCACGCGACAACACACACTTCGCAAATGCGTAGAGATCGCGCTTGAAAACTACTTTGCTCAACTCGAAGGCGAGGTGCCAAGCAACCTCTACGAACTTGTGCTTGCGGAAGTGGAAGCTCCCTTGCTCGAAAGTGTACTTGCCTATACACAGGGTAACCAAACAAAAGCGGCTAAGATACTGGGCCTTAACCGTGGCACATTGCGCAAAAAGTTACGTCATTACGGAATCTTTCAATAACTTGCGACATTCGAGGTGAGGCATGAATAACGTCCGTGCGATTCGGCGCGCGCTCATCAGCGTCTCGGACAAGACTGGAGTTGCCAGTTTTGCCCAGCGACTGCATCAACAGGGCATCGAAATATTATCGACTGGTGGCACTGCGAAGTTACTCCAAGACAATGGCATTCCTGTCACTGATGTGTCCGCTTATACCGGCTTTCCGGAAATGATGGATGGTCGCTTAAAAACATTGCACCCCAAAATTCACGGCGGACTTCTAGGGCGCCGAGGCCAAGATGATGATGTGATGCAAGCGCACGGCATTCAACCGATCGATCTTTTAGTCGTGAATCTTTACCCGTTCGAACAAACCGTCAGCCGACCAGATTGCGATCTGGCCACCGCGATTGAGAACATTGATATTGGTGGGCCGACGATGTTACGTGCCGCTGCCAAAAATCATCAAGATGTGGCGGTTGTCGTCGACCATGCCGATTACGACTTTGTTGCAGAGAAGATCGAGCAAAATGGCGGCTTAACAGATTCAGAACGGTTCAAACTTGCGGTGAAGACCTTTGCCCACACCGCACGCTATGATGCGGCCATCGCCAACTACCTTGGACGTGTGTTGGCATCAAAAGAACGTCCAGAAAGTGGTATGTTCCCAGAGACACTTTCAATGCAATTTGTTTTGAAGCAGCCCATGCGTTATGGCGAAAACCCCCATCAAAAGGCTGCCTTCTACATAGAACCGCAATCCGTTGAAGCCTCCGTAGCCACGGCCCGCCAACTGCAGGGCAAACCATTGTCGTTCAACAATGTGGCCGATTCCGATGCCGCGCTTGAGTGTGTTAAAAGCTTTTCCAACGCGCCTGCATGTGTCATCGTCAAACATGCCAATCCCTGTGGTGTGGCGGTGGCTCAGACACTGCGCGAGGCCTACGAGCGTGCATTCGCAACAGATCCCACATCAGCGTTTGGTGGCATCATCGCATTCAATCAGCAATTGGATGAGGAAACTGCAAAAGCCATTGTCGATCGGCAATTTGTCGAGGTCATCATCGCCCCGACGGTTTCTGAAAACGCCATGGCTGTGCTCGCCACCAAGCCCAATGTCCGAGTACTGGCCTGTGGAGAGTGGTCTAGCCCTGAGTCGAGTTTCGACATCAAACGAGTCACTGGCGGCGTACTGGTGCAAGAGCGCGATACGGCGCTCCTTGCCGAAGCAGGGCTACAAACCGTCACCGAACGAGCCCCATCAGAAGCCGAACTCCGCGATCTGTTGTTCGCTTGGCGGGTGGCGAAATTCGTCAAGTCCAATGCCATTGTATACGCACGCAACGGCCAGACCATTGGCATTGGTGCGGGTCAAATGAGCCGTGTCTATAGCGCACGCATCGCAGCCCTGAAAGCGGCCGATGAAGGCCTAGAAGTCGCCGGGTCAGTGATGGCATCGGATGCTTTCTTCCCATTTCGGGATGGCATTGACGCCGCCGCCGAAGCCGGCATTACCGCAGTGATACAGCCTGGCGGTTCCATTCGCGATGACGAAGTGATTGCCGCCGCAAACGAGCACAATATTGCCATGGTGTTCACCGGGATGCGTCATTTCCGACACTAGCAAAAAACATCAGATCACAGGGCGGCGCGCTTAGCCGCCGCCCTGCGCCTTTCAATCCTCGCGTCATCGCCCCCAACGAATCAACCAGTCAGTCAAGCGGGCTTTGAGTTTGCTTGACGGACCCAATAGCCAATCAGTCGGGCTGACGCGCGACTGAATGAAAACTGGCTTTAATTTAGAGAAGGTTTCGAAGCCGTAAACACCTCGATACTGACCAATGCCGCTACTCCGAACACCGCCGAACGGCAGGGCATCTTGCACAACATGCAATGCGCAGTCATTGATAACAAGGCCTCCGCACAGGATATCCGTATGCACTGCGTGGATCTTTTTGGCATCATTGGTAAATGCATAGACAGCCAAGGGATGGGGTCGACAGCGGACAAAATCAATCGCGTCGTTAAAACTTCTGACGCCGATGACCGGTAAAACTGGGCCAAAGATTTCTTCTTGCATCAATGGGCCGTCGAGCGGCGGATTATCGACTAGCGCAAGCCCCATGTCGCGCCCATGTCCTGGCGGTATCAGCCATTCAACCTTGTTATCTTCTTCGGCCGTTTCAAGCAGCGCGTGTAAGCGCTGACAATGCTTTTCTGTAATAATGCAGGCGGGTATCGCGCCCGGGGCGGATAGGGACGTCTGTGCAATGTCCTTCATTGCCGAGATCAATGCGTCTTTCGCACTTTCTTCAACCAGCACATAATCTGGTGCCACACAGGTTTGCCCTGCGTTCGTCATTTTGGCCTGTAGAATGCGGCGCGCGGCGCACCGCATATTGGCATCCTGAGCGACCAGCACCGGACATTTGCCGCCCAATTCCAAGGTGACCGGTGTCAAGTTGTCAGCCGCTGCAGCCATCACTTGCCGCCCGATCTGTGTGCTTCCAGTAAACAGCAAATGATCGAATGGCAAGCGAACAAACTCAGCCGCCTGCTCGGGTCCTCCATTGACGACCCCAACCACGTCGTCACCGAGGTAGTGTAAACATTGCTCAGCGAACACTCGTCCAAAATTAGGTGTGTACTCACTTATTTTTAGCATCACACGGTTACCAGCGGCCAATGCGCCGACCAAAGGACCAACGGCGAGATATAAGGGATAATTCCACGGGACGACAATACCAACAACACCCAAAGGCTGCGGGACTATCATCGCCCGAGATGGCCAAAATAAAGGGGAGAGCCTCGCACGACGTGGCCGCATCCATCTGGCCAAATGACGCTTAGCATGGCGAACGGCCAGCACACTCGGTAACAC
>RFGJ01000566.1 GCA_003696665.1 Gammaproteobacteria bacterium
GCCGCCAGTGCTGTGGTGATTCTGAACGAAACTGACAAGCCGACAAGACAAATAGCAGACAACCGAAAATAAGCGCTTTTTTCACCACAACCACCTAGGACACTAAACGCTCTAGAATGTCAGCGACAATGCCATCACCTGCCTTTTGGCTGATTTCCACCAGACAGGTAGGTGATGTGACATTGATTTCTGTGAGATGCTCGCCAATCACATCAAGCCCCACAAATCGCAAGCCTCTTGTCGCCAAGACGGGGCCGACTTGCTGGGCAATCCACCGATCCCGCTCTGATAACGGCTGAACAACGCCATGCCCACCCGCCGCGAGGTTGGCGCGGGTTTCTCCTTGTGCAGGGATGCGAGCGAGACAGTACGCTAACGGCTCGCCATCCACAAGAATAATTCGTTTGTCGCCGTTTTTTACTGCGGGGAGATAATTTTGCACCATGATGGGCGTTCTTCCATTTTCCGTGAGGGTTTGCAAAATCACGGTCACGTTAGGGTCTCCGGCGCGGATACGAAAAATTGATTGTCCACCCATGCCATCAAGCGGCTTGCAGATCACATCACCAACGGTTGTGCAAAACGCCCGGAGTTGCTCTATGTCCGCTGCGACGAGCGTATTTGGAATGCACTGGGGGAATTCGAGGATGGCGAGTTTTTCGTTATGGTTGCGAATGGCTTGCGGGTCATTGACGACCTGGGCTCCCTGTTTTTGCGCCAGCTCCAAAAGGTAAGTGGCATAAATGTAACGCATATCAAAAGGGGGGTCTTTACGCATCAGCACACAGTCAAAGTCTCTCAGTGACCACCAAGCCTCCTCGCCTGTGGTCGGATGGCGATCGTTGGTCAACGACAGTGGGCTGAACAGGCCTTGCACAACCTCATTTTGGATGCATAGGTGACGGGGCTCGCCAGCATAGACGTGCCATCCTTTTTGCTGAGCCGCATACGCGAGCAACAACGAAGTGTCTTTGGCTGGTTTTAATGTCGATACGGGATCAAGAAGTAGTGCGATTTTTTTCATGGTAGCGTCCATCGTCGGTATGGTGATTATTGTCCCTTCTTTACGAATTTTGATCCAGTTGTCTATAGTGTGTCTTAGTTCACTTGAAAAA
>RFGJ01000567.1 GCA_003696665.1 Gammaproteobacteria bacterium
AGTGGCGACGACTGGACTTGAACCAGTGACCTAGCGATTATGAGTTTCTAGGTTTCACTGAGGTTCGCGTTTGTGTACTTGTGATCTACCCGAAAGAAACCCTAGGAGTTCGCGCTCGACTCTGAACGTTATAGCATATCCTGCGCTAAGACCAGCGCGACGAGGCCTGCCCCAATCTACAATACGGGGCAGGCCTCTTTTTTGTCCACCGCGCGGTGCTTGCCTCTAGTACAGCTCGGAAGTTGATTCTTTCATCTGCCCATAGCAAAGCATTTCAACAATACGCACGTTAGGTGAAAGAATCACGCCGAGAGGCCGCGGAACGGGAGCATCTCCGCCTGAGCGACTGTGTTGCGCACTCGTTTGTCGTCCTGGTTGCCGTAGATATGCAGAGTGACTTTCACGTTCGCATGGCCCAGGGCCTGAGACAGTAGCTCGGCATTGATGCCGTTGTCCAGCCAGGCTTGGGCAAGGCGATGCCGAAACGAATGGAGATTGTGCCGCCCTTGAATGCCTGCACTCTCCGCCAGCCGGTCAATCAACTGGCGAATGCCGTCACTGGTGAGCGGACCATGATGGGTACTGATCCAGAGGGCGTTGCTTGGGTCATTCGGCCGTTCCTCTAGATAGGTCCGCAAGGCTTCGACGCAGACTTCCCCCAGGAAAATCTTGCGCCACCCTCGCTTCCCGCATACCCACGCCTCTCCCTTCGTGAGATTCAGCTGGTCGATAGTCATGCTCGCCAACTCGCCAGCCCGGACGCCAGTCGTGGCCAAGACTGTCACCAATGCAAATTCCCGGGCGCCTGTCCGTCTGGCATAGTTCCACAGTTTGCGCAAATCCTCCGCTGTGATGGCCTTCATCTGGGGAGGACGGTCGTCTTTGGGCGCTTGAAGATGAGCGAAAGGATTGTACTCGACTTCCCGTTGGCGAGTCATTTCTGTCCAGAACGTACGGGCTGCTCGGAGATAGTTGGATAGTGTGGTCGGCGCCAATCGCTTGCGAACCGTCGGCTTGCTCGGATGAGATTGCCAACAGTCAGTACGGTTGTTTAAGTGTTCCCAATATCGTTCAGCATCGTAGCGGTCGATCGCAGCCAAGGGAGTGTCACCTCCAAAAAATTCAACCATAGGACGTAAACTCCGCGCATACCATGACCGAGTCTGAAGGTTCGGTTTGGTGAGCAGGAAACGTTGTACGTGCCTTTCCAAAGAATTCTTGTTCATAGCCGTTCCTCGCAGGTCTGCAAAAGGGGTGAACTGCGATCTGGCCAGATCTGTTGGAATCCCATGGTTCAGCGTCACTATAGCAAAAAACACCGAGCGATGATCAAAAGACGAGAAAAAAGCACAAAAGAAGAATCCTTTGGACGAATGCCTACAACCACAGGAGCAAGACCATGGCCACAGCCAAGCCTTTACC
>RFGJ01000568.1 GCA_003696665.1 Gammaproteobacteria bacterium
AGACGTCCCCCAGAATGTGCGGGAACGGATGAACTTCATCCTGGTGGACACGGTGGATGAGGTGCTAGAAGCGGCCCTGGATGAGCCCATCCTGGAGGAGCCGCACATTCATCTGGTCCCGCCGGTGGACCAGGAGGAGATCTCGCCGGATGGAGAAGGGCACCCCGAAGAGGGAGTGGAGATCATCGCCTACGACTAACCGGATGACTCTCCTAAAAAACCGCAGATGTACGCAGACTTCATGAACGCTGTGCATCCCAAAACACAAAAATCGGGACGCAGATGAACGCAGGCTTCGCACACAGATTTCTTTGCGTCTTGGCGTCCTTGCGTCCTTGCGTTAGATTGATAAAGCAGATTTTCTAGAGCAGACCCCCATGCACCTTCGGTTCGCCGCGGGGGATGAAAAAGGCAAATCTGCGTTTATCTGTGTGAATCTGCGTCCTATTTTTCAGGGCAGTTCTCTGCGTCTTTGCGGTTTCAAAGAGCCTTTTGCAGTGGATTCACCGGATGGGTCCGCGGCCCACCCCTTTTGGGGATCGTCCCGCTCCTGTAGTAAGATAGTTGCATTGGCGTTTTATGTTTGGTGTTGGTTGATTGGATCGGCAGGCCAGGCAGAGGCAGTTTGCGACGCGCACAAGGCGTCGCCTGTATCGGGATGGTCGAATTTGCCTTGGGGATAGACATGCCCAGGGTGTTGTATGGAAGACGGCGGACAACGACTTTTTTGTCCGTCACCCCCACCCCGATAGACGATTTCAGTTGGCTGGTGTATTGCCCCAGCGCATTTGCTTCCAGCGCAGCGCGACCCGTGTATTGGCGCGTCTGCGTCGTCTCCCCTGTGGCTTGCCGCGAAACCAACCCCCTTAGCATACAGAATGGAATGGTTTTGTGAGCAAGAGAAGAAAATCGAATAGTCAAAAGTCCTCGGATTCCTCGAAACTACGATGGTATCGAGTGGATCTGCATCTACACACACCTGCTTCCAGCGACTACGAAGAGCCCAATATCACCTATCTCCAATGGCTGCGCCAGGCGCGGACCAAGGGGCTAGATATTGTCGCCATCACCGACCACAACACAGTGGCCGGTGTGCGGGCCGTTCGCCAGGAGATCGAATGGCTGACTCGCTTGGAGGAACAAGGCCGCCTGACGGAAAAAGAGCAAGCGGAGCTGGCCGAGTGGCGCAGCCTGGCCAACGAGATC
>RFGJ01000569.1 GCA_003696665.1 Gammaproteobacteria bacterium
GGTGCCCATGCTGGCGGAGGGGGCGGGCGCGGTTCTGGTGGTGCCTCGTCCGGCGCCTGCGGCGACGGCTGCGAGGAGATCGTGGTTGTGGGCGAGCGCGGTGGCGCATTCTTCGGGGAGGACGCCTTCTTCTATAGCTTTGAGCAGTTGGGAATCGTTACCTTCAACGAGACGACGGCAGTGACGGGTGCGCGAATTCTGGAGGCGCGGATCGCCCTTATCAATGTGCTGATCAACGAGCTCCTCAATAAGAAGTTGAGAGATAAAGTTGGCGACTGCAAGCACACGGCCTGCGACAGAATCACGAGATCGCTCAATATGGAAGAGACGATGCTCTTGAATGACCTCATCGCCCTGGCCGAGCAGGTGGTGCGGGATCGCGCGGCCGGCCTGCCGGATCCCACCGGCGGGGCGCTGTTTTTTAACTATCGAGAGATAGGGGGTCGTTTCCCAAATCTGAAACTCCTGTCAACTCTGCCCCATAAAATATACCCGAACCGTGTGCCGATATCCGTCATAGGGCCCTTCGAGAATCGTTGTCCAAAGACTGTACCGGCGTGCGGATCTGATCTTGGCGCAACAGGCATCTATCTCGTTCTGTTCACTCTGAGATAGCCTGCATAGAGGAGATCATGTGTCATGAGAATCTGGGTCATGCGCTTCATGCTCGTGGTGACGGCATGCGTTCTTGCATCGCCTTCAGCGTCGGGGGCGGAAGGTGCACGGAAGAAATGGCCAAATCAGTTCGTCTCTGCCTGTCGCGTCGTTGATGAAGAAAGTACGGCTGTGCCCGCGGCGACTATCGGCATAGGGGTAGGAGATATCTGGGCATATGTTTTTGACATATCTGTTGTAGATGGGGAGTTGATTCCTGGATTCGCTCTTTATGACATATATGAGGTCAATGAAGAACCGGATGAAGAAAGTGAAGAAAGGAGTCTGGTAAAATTCCTTTCTAAGATAAATGGAAAGAATTATTACTATCTTGGTTTATTCGGTCTAGCATATTCGAAGGAATTTCCTGATGGGTCGGCGGAGTACGCATTCGGGGCTATGTCACGAGTCATACAGAGAGATATCATAGAATATCTCTCATCTCAGCCTTTTACACTTACAGACGACTGGCGTTCGTACATCAAGCAAAATTATGCGAAATTGAATGCCTGCAAGTTCGTTTTTCGTCATGTCAAGGAATATGAAGACGCTCTGTCCAAGATTTTTGGCGGAGGCAAGGCACCGGAAAAACCGTCGGGGGCGCAACAACCGGAAAATGGGCGCGAGCATGACGGTAACCAGCCGCAGTAACCATCTGCTGCATTGCAATGATGTATCGTTGACCGATGTAAAGGCAAATATCTACTGCCGCAAACATGTTTTCGATAGTCCGTCTGGACCATCGGAATGACGTATTGGATACAAGCGTCTTATGGCGGGCGTCTCGAAAGCGTTATCGGAAGACGCTGCGGAAGAAGGGCTGTGCGGAGGCGGAAACGAAAAGGGGCAGGGAGGATGTTCGAGGTGTTCCTCGACATCAGCCACGCGGGGGGTACGCAGGGGGGAGAGGCCGGCCTGTGAGGGGCCGTCCCTTGTGAGAGAACGACCAAGCGGAAGAAGCATTCAATTTCGGACTTCGCGCGGCGTTATCGGACCGTTCGCCAGCTCCAGCCCGAGTCCCGTCCCCGGCCCGACGGAGATATTCGTTGGGACGTTCGAGAGACCATCTGTATGGTGACGCGGAACCGAATATGTGGGAGCAAGGTGCGGAGGGTTGTGAATGCGTGAAACGAGAGCGATCGTTTTCCGTCTGATAATCCCATGGCTAGCAATATTGAACCTTGGCCATCACCCTGTGTGGGCGGAGCAAGACGCGAATCCGAAAAATCCAGCTTTTGTTTCAGCCTGTCGGGTTGAAAAGGACTTTCTGGGGCGAACTCGACCGTTCGTAATTGCACTGGTACACGAAGTGCGGCTCCGAAAGGGGCTTTGCGCGGCGGTAAGCATGGTCGTGGTGATTACGGAAAAGGATGGCAAGCGGGAAATGAGCTTCATGGGATGGCAGCATTGGGGAGGCGACGAATTCTTCGAAGCAAGCGGGGGGTTGATGACGACTGCCCTTGCCAAAGACTACTACGATACTCTCATGAGACGCAAGTTCGTGTTTGTGAAAGACTGGGAGGGATATTTGGAAGGAAGAGGGAATTTTGATGTTTGCAGTTTGGACTTTGTGAACACCAATGCATACATCGGAAAGCCAAAAGGAAATTAGGAATATATGAAGTTTTGGCGAATATGAGGTATCGTTTAAGGTACGACAATTATTTTCTGTCTTCTCCCAAAAGAACGCTACCGCGCGTATTGAGAGATGAGAATGGCGTTCCCATCGGTCAACAGTTTCCACTTTCGGCAATCGGCCCCTTCAACAATTCTGCACCACGGGGGCTGCTGGGTCCCACACGGATATTCTTCGTCACTTTCGGGCCGCTGTTTCCGATTGGCAACTGAAAGGGGGGGCGAGATGCGGCAGTTGGCTGTGATTCTGATCGCCTTCTTCATCTGGACGGGGGCGGCATGGGGCCAGATGGAACCGGCCGAGAGCAGCATCTCGAAAACGCTTCCGGCAAGGCCGGCCTTCGTTGCGGCCTGTCGGCCGGACAGGACGGCGACTGGAGAGGCTTTTTCGGATCGAACCCTTCTTGTGCTCATCCACGACCCGAGACCGCTGCATGATGCCAGTCGGGGCGCAGATCTGTGTGAGAGCCAGACGGTTCTTTATTTCGTCACACGCGACAATGAGGGCAGAGTAAACTGGACGGCCATGGCCTGGCAGCATTGGAGTTTCGGCGAGACGCCGTGGGAAGCGGAGGGAGGCATGATGAGCGCTGCCTTGGCGGAGGATTACTATCATACCGTAATTGAGCAACCGTTCTACTTTACTAAAGATGTTGATTCATATATAAAGAATAAACAAGATTTCCCATTATGTCATGTAAAGTATCGCGCGGTCAGATATTATATCGAGCAAAAATAGAAATAGGACGTCTGCCACGGCAATCTTGCGGGGCGGGGGGCGTGGGGCTACGCTCATGATGTGGAGAACAGGCTCACCCGGGTGACGGGTCCGGTGAACCTGACGCTCAGCTATGATGCGCTGGGGCGGCTGGAGCGA
>RFGJ01000570.1 GCA_003696665.1 Gammaproteobacteria bacterium
ACTACATAATATGATAATGAGCGTCGATGCGCCCAAAGGCGACACTGCCGCCATCCGAAAAGCCGTAGTAAAAAATGTCGGCAAACATATTGCGTCGTCCTTCAAAACGCAGTCGGAACAATTAGGACTGTTTGTGCCTGAATTCATGGTGGACGAATCGGCCTATTCGACAATCATCATTGATGCGATAGTCCCTTATCCTGTCCGCCCGCATGAATCAGAAGTTGGTCGCTGGCTAATGGCCGTCAACGCGACAATGAGCGTGCAAGCCAGAATCCCGTCTGGCGCATGGGCTGTGGGGCGCATGTTGTCGCGAGGCAAGGGCATTATCACACGCACGCGGAGTGCAGCATGAACAAGCAGTACTCGCCGTCGCGACTGGTGGTTGAGGCGTTTCCGCGCCTTAAGATTGAACTCAAAATGATGGCCGACGAAGCCGGAGTGTGCGCCTGTTGCGGGCGAGATGTGGACGAAGGCGAGCCGGTTCAGTTCACTCGATTCAGTGCAAAATTCACCGACTTCAACCGTCTAGCCGCTCCGGAGTCCGATTATATCTGCGCACATTGCGCGGCGCTGATGAAAGCCGAGCCGATGCGGCTTTTCAAGCAGTGCGTCATTTGTGCAAATGGCAAAGCGTATAGTCTCACGAAAGACACGCACAGACAGTGGTTTTTGACCAGTCCACCTGAGCCCCCCTTTGTGGCGATCATGGCCGAAAAATTGACGGCAATTGCACATTTGATTTGGCATGCGCCCGTCACTCTTGACAAGAACATGCTTTTTGTACAGCGCGGCCACACCACTTTGATTATTGATCGGCCTTATTTGATGGAGCTTGTCGATATGTGTGCAGAGGCGGCACAAATCGCGCGCGAGGCGGGCATAAAGGTCACGCCGCCGCATCCATTTGTATCGCTCGATCGTAATCTGGAAAGCCTGCAACATGGCGTCATTCGTCAGGATATTGCAGCTGTACTCGAAACGACAGAACGCGGACGTTTTCTGCTTGCCGAAATTATGAACGCAAGCGAAGGTGAGCTTTGGGCGCTTGCCACCCTTGCCAAAACGAATAGCGCCGAACCGGAATGCGAAGCTCTAGATGTTTGATCAGGAGAATATACAAATGAAAGTAAAAGTTTCTGGAATCCTCACGCTCAAAAGCCCGCTACATATTTCATCACCGGAGCGAGACTTTCGATACATGCCTGATACCGGGCGTATTGTTCGGGGAGCCAAAGGTGGCGCAGGGTTTCCCTGTACTGTAACGCGCGCCGAAACAATCCGCACACCGCTGGCCGTCACTGAAACAAACCCGCTTGGCCGAGTTCGACTGCCGGTTATGCCAGCACAAGGGATTAAAGGCGCGATTCGGCGGTCGGCTGAAGAAATTATCCGCCACAATTTGGCAAATCGTGGGCTGATGCCCAAAGCGGCGACGTATCAGGCTATGCGAACAGGTGCGGTATCTGGTCGTCCTGATTCGACCATACCGTCCACGGACGAAGCGAAGGCCCGGATGGAGCACCATTTCGCCGGATTATTCGGTGGAGGATCGCAGATCGTGCCTGGCCGTTTCTACGCAAAGCCAGCCCGCGTAGTTGCTGATGCGTACATTGACCTGGGCACTGTTCCTGATGGGCTTTGTGATCCCGTGCCAGCCACCACTGCGTATCAGCTTTTCGATGCTGTTCCCGTTGTTCGCAAGGACGATCTCATGCAAAACCCGTCGCGCGATGCATTCGAGACAATCGAAGATTATAACGAGTATATGCTGAG
>RFGJ01000571.1 GCA_003696665.1 Gammaproteobacteria bacterium
CTAATTCTTTCTCGTGTTAGCCAGCACACCATTAACCACATCAATGATCCTTTGCTGATAAACAGACTCACTATATTCCAATTCTACTTTACGTTGGCCTTCGATACCCAAACTCCGTCGAAGTGAAGTATCCTTAAGCAATCGATCCATGGCGGATGCCAGCGACGCAACGTCACCATAATTTACCAGTAGGCCGTTCTTACCATCGTCGATAATCTCCTTAAGCCCACCAACCCTGCTCCCGATGACGGGTATCCCCATCGCCATGGCTTCGATAGCCGTTCTTCCAAAGGACTCCGATTTAGAGGGAATACAAATGACATCGCAGGCGCTATAAAAAACGTTCATCGTTTCCATACGCCCTGTAAAAACCACCTTGTCGGAGAGCCCCAGTCGGTTCACTTGGCGCTCCAGATAGTCCCGGTAAGCCGAGGTACCGCTCCCAGAGATCACGAATTCACAGTCCGGATTCTGATTGGCTACGATTGTTGCTGCTTCCAAAAAAAAATCATGTCCTTTGACCGGACGCAACCCCCCTGGAACACCAATAATTTTCGCAGCCGTTCGCAGGCCAAGGCTCTCTCTCGCAATCGATTGAGGTAGAGCCTCAGCAAGCAAGGCTCGACTGACCGCATTGGGAATGACCTGGACTTTTACCTTTGTAGAACTTCCAACTACATTATCCGCAACTACCTGTGAAACAGCGATAATCTGAGTAGGTAAGCGACGAAGAACTTGTCGAACCAGGGCTTTCCCACCTATCATGGGACGATGCATCTCTCCTCCCATATCGTCGAAGAGTTCCCTGACGTGCCAGATGGAAGGCACTCCCATGTTGTGGGCGGCGATGACACCTGCAAAACTTACCAGCGTGTTGACGTAAACAACTGAAGGTTTCAGTCGTCGTATCAACTTCTCAAAGCGTCTCGAAGCCTGCACTTCATCCCAGATATTCCGAACGATTCGAATCCCCTTTCCTCGCAACCAGTTGCGATGCTCGACCACATGCACACTACAGCCGATTTCCTCATACTCCTGGAGGTAGGGTCCCTCGAAACCAAAGGCCACATCTACTTTCCAATCGTTCTCCAAGAATCCTTTTACAGTTAGAAGCCCGCTGATCGTCGAACCGCTAGGATTACTACTATATTGAATGAAAAGGATTCGGAGACTCGAGGATTTGGGAGATTGCCACTCTCGTGCAGCAAGTTTCATCAGGAAAAATCGAAATAGTTCTGAGGGTCGTACATTAAATATTTATCCAGATGGTCTTTTATAGAGGCATAATTCTCAACAACCTCCTCAACAGGTCGCTTCCCCTGCTTAACCAGTGACGTCTGTATTTTCGAGCGAGGAATGTTCAAAAATGGAAAAACAACATTATCGAAGGTTTCTTGCGGAGCAACGGCTAGATCCTCATAGACAATCAAACGCCCTTTTTCCCGCATCCATGGATACTTTAGAACCGATTGATACTCAGCATTATTCAACTGATAAAATTCTTCAAGTTCATCTAGCGTTATCGTTACATTGGTCGTCCGCACAGAGGTAGGATCGTTAGCCAGATATTGCTTTGTCGTACGCGCAATCTTCAGAGATACGAACTGCTTCAAAATGCTACGTCGATAGAGAACCAGAAACTTTGCCTCTGGAAATAAATTATGCAAGTCCTCCAGAGTTATCCCATGCAGATCGAATTGTCCAATGAGAATCTTACATCCGGAGATTTCGCCAGGCAATGCATTCAAGGATCTTTCTATATGCCGGAAAAGATCCTCCTTTGTTCCCGATTTTGGCCTAAAGCCATAATAGAATTCTGGATTGAGAAACTCATGCGCCATTGATATCTGGGGAATCGAATTCAGATAATCCAGAAGCAAATTACTCCCCGTCCTCTGTCGAGCCAAAACAAACAGTGGTTGCTTTCTACCATGAAGGCCCAGAAGCGAAATCAACCGTATGCGTGCCTGGTGTCGAAAACGAGCCGTCCGCTTCCAGTATGGACGAACAAGCAACCAGGCTGGCCGCACAATTGATTTAACTTTTTTGTCCATATCCATTATCTTGTTTACAAACAGATGGTCTGTTACAATTACATGCCCCCGGAAACCATCACCACTCCATACCAAGCACCCCCTCCACCTCCTGCCACATCTCCAACGTCTGCACCATGAACGCCTCAGCGTGGGCCTTTAATGTCTCCATTAGGCCGTCCCGCTCGGAGCCGAGGGTGCGCGTCACTGCAGCTTGGACCCGCTCCGCATCGGCCGGGACGGGCAGCACCAGGTCCGGGCAACCGTAGTCGGCGAAG
>RFGJ01000572.1 GCA_003696665.1 Gammaproteobacteria bacterium
GCCCGGTCGCGTCAGCCCCAGCCGCCAGTTCGGGCCGAGCGGCAGGCGAACGCGAACCAGCGCATCGAACAGCCGCAATAGCCACGGCGGCAGCCTCAGATCGGCGGGATCGTAGGCCATGAGTCAGGATACCGAGGCTTGCTCGCGGGCAAATCGCGCACCCCGAAGCCATGCGCTGTGACGCGAAATGATTGCGAAAGGAGCCGACCTTGCCATGGTTGCCATTCATTGAAATTGGGCCGGCAGGCCTCCATTGTCAACGATGGCCGCTCCGGGCGCCCGTGCCCGGACAAACATTCCCGAAGGGTGGCGAGGGATTCCGGGAACCCGTGCGGTCAGCGGATGCACCTAACGCTCCAGCCAATCCGCCAGATTCGAGCGATCTGTATGATTCCGAAAGATCAGGGAGAATCCGACTGGAAAGACGATTCACAAGCTTTGGAGATATCACTCATTCCATGCTATGGATAACAAGCCATAGCAAGATAAAACATCAGTTTGGGGCCCTATTCTTGACCGCATGACACAAGGATAGATATGGTTGAGGGTGATCGTTTGCCGGGGATGTGATGGAAGGGTCGATGAATGTAGAAGCCTCCATAATAACAAGTTAGCCAAAGGAAAATCATGCGTTATTCAGAAGTTTTTGTTCCTGGTGGCTTTCCACGCCACACATACAACCCTAGAACCAGCCGTAAGCTTGAAGAACGCCTTGCAGAAGTAGCAGACAATTTATGCAAACTGGCTACTGTAACTGGTCATACAAAATCAGGAAAAACCGTTTTAGTGAGGGGGGCATTTCCTCCTGATAATGCTATTTGGGTTGATGGTGGAACAGTTGGTGCGGAAGAGGATTTTTGGGCAACGATCATTGAGCAACTCGAATTGTTCCAAGGGTCCACTGAAGCGAGCTCGAACGGCAGATCGAACGAAATAGGTGCCGAAGGGGGGGCAGAGGCCAATTTCTTAGCAGCAAAGGGGAGCGGGAAATTATTCGCAAAGACTGAAGAAACGAAAGGTTCATCGAAATCACATACTAGAACTGTTAGCTCCCGTGTTACCGCTCTTGCAGGTTTGCGCGATGCGATGCTTCCCCTCATAGTCGATGACTTCCATTATATACCCAGAGATTTGCAAGGTTCACTAGTTCGTGCATTGAAGGCCCCTATATTTGATGGCCTCCCCGTCGTTCTAATTGCTATCCCTCATCGTCGTTACGATGCGTTGAAGGTTGAGAAAGAAATGACAGGGAGGCTTCACCCAATTGAAATTCCCTTGTGGGAAGAAGAAGAACTCAGTTACATCCCGCAAGTTGGGTTTCCCCTTATGAGATGCACAATAAGTGATGATGCGGTAGCATCCTTTTCTCGTGAGGCTATAGGAAGTCCGCATCTTGTTCAGGATTTTTGCCGCGCGCTCTGTCGGCAGAATGCAATCAAAACTGACGTCGATGGCCGTGATCTGAATCCTTCAAAAGAAGAACTGAAAGAGGTGTATTCAGAAGTGGCAGAAACTATTGGTCGGCCTATATTCGAGAAGTTGGCGAGGGGGCCGCGCCAAAGAACAGACCGTATTCCGCGCAAACTTAAGAGCGGGAACGAAGTCGACATATATGGTTTGATTCTTCACGCTTTGGCGCACATCAGACCGGGGCTAGTAACAATCGAGTACGAGGAGTTGAGGGCCGCCATTCGAGAGGTCTCTGTAGATACCCCGCAACTACACGAAGTAGCGCGAGTTCTTCGGCACATGGCAAGCATTGCTGCATCAGACGAGAGTTCCACCCCTGTGATTGATTTTGAGGAGGAAGATAAAGTGCTGCATGTGACCGATCCGTTTTTTGCGTTTTATCTTCGATGGGGAAATATCGATGGCTAACAAATCGCTGTACTGGATTTTTACTCCGCTGCGCTCGGTAAAAACCAGTGAGCTCAATCGGTGACGTCCATAAACTGCTGTAAATTGTAGGAGGCCATCGTGGGCCTCGATTCCGTAGGGTTGCGTTAGTGAGAAACCAATCCGAAGGAGGAGACACC
>RFGJ01000573.1 GCA_003696665.1 Gammaproteobacteria bacterium
ACACCATCGTCAACCTGCTCCCCTGGCCGCAGGCCGACCTGTATCTCATCATTCCCGCCGGTTTGCCGGCCTGGCTGGTGACAGTGGCCTGGCTGCGGGCGCGTTGGAGGAAGGTATGAGCAAAAAGTGGCATTGGTTGGCGGCATTTGTGTTTTTGATGGCGCTTGTATTGCGTGTATACCATTTGGGTTCGCAAGGACTCTTCCTTGATGAAGCCTGGTCTTGGGATGCAGCGCGTCTTCCTCTGGGGGATTTGTTCAAATTGCCTTTGCACGACCCGCATCCCGTGTTCTACTATCTGTTGTTGAAAATCTCACTGTGGGTATTGCCAGCAACTGAAGCAGGGCTGCGGGCCTTGAGCGCGTTCTTCTCATTGGCGGCCATTGTTGTGTTAGGGGCTGCCGCGGTGCGTTGGTGGGGATGGGATGCTGTGTTCCCTGTGGTGTTATTGGCCGCGATGTCGCCGTTCGATGTATACTACGCGCAGGAAGCGCGCATGTATACCCTGTTATCTGCCGTCGTGGTATTGTCTGCCTGTCTCTTGGTTTTTGCTTTGGATGACCACGCTGAATGGTTGTTTCCCTGGGGATTGAGCGCGGCACTGCTCCCCTGGATTCATGCCTATGGACTGCTTTACCTGGGGGCGGAAATTTCTTTGCTGGTGCTGGTGGGTTTGACGCGTTATCGCAAAGGTGCGTTACCTGCGCTGTTTCTTCGTCGGGCAGTGGTTGGGAGTATTGCTGCCATCCTTGGGGCGCTGCCCATGATGATTTTGTTTTGGACATACAGGCAGGGAAACGCGGGAGGGGCCTGGGTTCCCTCGTGGTCTGACTTATGGCGCTTTGGCGGCTTGCTTTCTGTTGGCTTTCCCGCTGTACGAGATTATTTTCTGGATGGGGCGCACCTGATTCCGCCGGTTTTATCCAGCCTTTCATGGGTTGTGTGGACCATCATCGGGCTTGCCTGGTTTTTCGTACCTCCTCTGATTGGATATTTCTCGTACAAGAGAGACGATGAAGGGAATGAGACCGTGTCGCTTGCGCTGTTATGGATTGCTGTCTTACCTGTGCTGATGGCCTTCGGATACGCGCGAGTGCTGCAAAATCGCATGTGGGCCTTCAAGTCTTTGTTGGGCAGTGCCATGTTGTTGTATCTGTTTCTAAGCGCGGGGATTATACGTGTACCGCGCCTGTTTCGCGTGTTGTGGCTGGGGGGATGCGTCTTATTGTCACTCAATGCCCTGTGGCCTTATTACCACACCTGGCAAAAGACAGTGATGCCTGCTGCTATTGAGCAAATCAATCCGTCCAGTGAATGGGCATTGGTACTCAAGCCCCCCTATGCTGCGCCGGTGGCTTACTTTTACGCCGGCGAAAATATCCCCTTGTGGGGGCTGACCGGGAAGGGTAAATTGGTGGATGTTCCTTCGCCGTTTGTGTCTGCATTTTACGCGCCCCCAGATGGAATTTCCTGTCACACTCCCGCTATGCAGCGTGTTCAAGAGATATGGCTTTTAGGAGCCGAGCCCCAAACCGTCCTGGCGTCTTATCCTTGTCTCGAGAAAGTTGACCTGTGGTGGTATTCCGGCGGTCAGTGGATTAAATCTCCCTGAGCGTTTCTGCACGCTCAACCGTACAGATTGCGTCCCATCGTTGGGGGTACTTCCACAATCGACCCGTCTGCCCCCGCAGCCAGACAGGCACGAGCCGCCAGCAACACCAAATCGGCGTGCCCGTCATCGCGCCCCCGCAGCCGGTTTTCTGGATATCCTGCTCGGTTTTCTGGCGCTGGGGCATGCCTTTTCTGTGCAATACCTGTTGTGG
>RFGJ01000574.1 GCA_003696665.1 Gammaproteobacteria bacterium
AGTGTGCCCTGCGGGTTGGCAAAAAGGCAAAAAAGGTATGAAGGCTGACCCCCAAGGTGTGGCAGAGTACCTGGCGGAAGAAGCAGACAAACTGTAAAGACTGCTTTTCTTTCAAATGGAAAGGGCCGTTCGGCCCTTTCTTTTTTCAAAAAAAACAAATAGTTGCAAAACTGTCCCTTTTTGTCCCCAAGGTGTGCTTGCCGTTCAGAGAAAATACATTAGGCTGGAGGGGTATCGATTTTGTGCAATCATTTTCATGTTGAGCAAGCGGAGATAACACAGAATGAAATCAAAAGTATTACTATTGACAGCTGGCCTGTTGGGCGGTGCTTGGAGTTGGGCGCATAGTCCAGAGGCATTGACACAATGGTGTCCGAATGGCCGAGTGCAAGTGATTGGACAGTGGCAATATTCGGCATTTGTGATACGCAAACTTAAAACAAGTGCCCAAACATGCCAAGTCACACCTGGAGATAAGTCGTGCGGGCAGTTTGATGATGACTGGGAAATGGCCTGGCGGGTGGCACAAGGCACATGCGCGGGAGCCGCTGGCGATACGCCTGTCCGCACCGATGTAACAGGGCCCGCCTCATTTCTGGATAATCGAGCCGTGGTGGGCAGCAAGGCGCGGATGCATCACTTTATTTATACCATTGATGAGGGCATCACGTTTAGTTGCCAGGTATGTGTGACGGAAAGTGCGCCGAGGGATTTCACGGCCACTCGTTAAGCCAGTTGGCGTGATTTGATTTCGGCAAGCACCTTTTCAAGCTTGTGCTCGATTTCTTGCCGTTCTGCGGCAGAAAGCCGGGTTTCTGCCAAGACGAAATGCGCGGTTTGTACCACCGCGCGCCAACGAGGTCGCTTCGGCATGGTGTTAAGAGATAAATAGCGATCGAGTGAGCGGGTCCGGAGGCGCCCACCATCAATGGTGATGCGCCAAATCCCGCTGGCCTCAGCCAAATCCACTTTGTCTTTGCCGGTGGCGCGTTCCCAAGCATGGACACAGGTAAACAATAAGTCGACCAAAATGGCACGCATAGTGTTGATATCGTCCTGGGTTGGTGAGGAAGTCACCTTCGCCGACCCTGCAGCCTGTTCGGCCACTCGTACCAGTAACGCGTCTCCTTCACAGTCAGACACCAATAAAGACAATCTGGCCTCGCTTGAGGAGGACGGGGATGCGGTTGGCGCTGGACAATCGACGTGAATATCGTCGTGTTCGTTGTCTTCCGATCGGGCCGACAGGATGGTAAATAGGGTTGGCCAAACGATAGCGAGATGGTGCTCTTGCCAATGCTTTGCCATTGGGTAGCGTTCGATAAAGGCGCGATTCACCTTTTCGATGCGCCAGTCTGCGCCGATGATGAATTGCGGTGTTAATTGTTTGTCTAGTGCCGAGAGTGCGACGGTATGCTCTTCTTTTAAGGCCTGATAGGCCGACTCATGCTGCCGCAAGTCTTCGTTGAGTTGAAGTTTTTGTTGTAACCAAAGTCGTTTTTTGCGTTGCATAAAAAGGATCACGCCAGCCACCGACAACAACAACAACGCTGCCAGCAAGCTGACTTGCATTTGCGAGTTTGCCAACGCTAGATCTTGCCGTATCCGCTGGGACTCAAGTTCCGCAAGCTTGACATTTTGTGCTTGAATGAACAGTCGCGACTTCAGGTTTTGAACACTGCGCGCATGTTTGGCCTGAAGTTGTTGCCGTTCAATGGTACTGGCCGTCTTGAGCGCCCGGTAGGCGGTCTGCCAGTCTTGTTGTTGCTCTGCCATTTTGGCTTTTAATGAAAGTAGGTGTTTGCGATCATCTTCTGTCAGGTGAGGCAATGCCAGGCCTCTGTGAAGCCATTGTTTGGCCTGTTGGAATGCGTGTTGCCGGTACAGCCATTCGGTGAAGATAGTTATGGTCGGGCCATCGAGCGCCCATGAATCGCGTTTTAGTCTCGCTTGTGTCCGTTGCCCCCAATAGGACGCGCACGGGTGATCTGCGTTCACGCATAAAGCCAATGCAACGCGCTCAATTCTTTGTTGATCGCGCTGCCAGTCCTTCGCTTGGTAGTTATGATCGATGCGTCGAAGCCTAGCGAGCGCCCCGGCAATATTGCCCTGTTCTGCTTCGATTTGAGCAAGATTTTCTTCGGTATGCAGCAGCCGTCTCCGTCGTGCTGATGGTGAGCTGTTGGGGTCGTGCTCAAGTGCTTGCATGGCTTCCACAAAGAAAAACTTGGCTTGCTTGAGTTCGCCGGATTGATGAAAGACATGGCCGATGTTGACTAGCGTCACGGCAATACCTCGGGTATCGTTGAGGGCCCGCTTACGCGCTAGACTCTCTTGAAAATAGTGAAGCGCCTGTTGGTAATCGTCCAGCTTGAGCGC
>RFGJ01000575.1 GCA_003696665.1 Gammaproteobacteria bacterium
ACATAGTTTCGAACAGTCCCGCCTGACAGGTGCAGTTTTTCGGCAATTTTTTCAGTACTTAAGCCTTCCAGCACCAGTCTTAGCACATCCCGTTCGCGGTCGGTCAGGGGATCTGCCTCCATCCAGCTATCGAGAATCAGTTCCGGTGCAATTTCGCGCCCTCCGGCAGCTATTTTTCGAATGGCTTCAGCCAGTTTGGCTGAAGGCGCATCCTTGAGCAGATAGCCCTTGACCCCGGCATCCAGCGCCCGCCGTAAAAAGCCAGCGCGGGCAAAGGTAGTTACAATCACCACTTTGCAGGGTAGCTTTTGTTTGGCAACCATTTGCGCTAAATCCAGGCCACTCATTTCCGGCATTTCAATATCCGTTAACAGAATATCTGGTGACAGTTTTTCAAGCAGTGCCAGGGCTTCTTTTCCGTTACCTGCTTCGCCGATGACTTCCAGATCCGCTTCTAAACCAAGCAGCGCCGAGAGCGCTCCCCGAATCATGGATTGATCCTCTGCGATTAGTATCTTAATGGACATTGACTCATCCCGTATTTTTAACGCAAAAATGGCTATTGAATTTTAAATGGATTCAAAGCCTAAACTGAAACCTGAATCAACAGTCGGGTTTGTTGTCCCGTGGTAATGGTCAGCTTTCCGCCAAAGGGGTGCAGGCGTTCGCGGATACCAGCAATACCATTGCCCGCTTCAATCGAAGCATTATTGCCATCGTCTGTCACTTCAAGCGTGAGGGTGTTATTGACCTGCCGAATGTTCACTTCACAATGACTGCCATTACTATGGCGAATAATATTGGTCGTCAGCTCGCGCAAAATAAGTGCTAATTCATCATCAAGCTTTTCGCTAAGCTCGCAGGACTGAAAACTGGAGTCAAAACTAAAACCAGCGGTTTCTAAGGCCATTTTGGTATTGACCAGCTCGCTGCGTAACCCGGAACGCCGATAACCTGTGACCGCGTCGCGAATTTGCGCCAGCGTATCGCGGGATAAAGCCTCCAGCTCTTTGATTTGCTGTTTTGCCGCTTCTAAATTTTTATCTATGAGTTTGCCAGCCAGCTCGGCCTTGAGGGTAATCATCGAAAAAGCATGCCCCATTGTGTCGTGTAAATCGCGGGCAATGCGCTCTCTCTCGGCGCTTGCCGCCAGCGTTTTGATTTCCTGTTGTGATAAATCCAGGGCACGTCTTTTTTTGCCCAGATCCACCAAGTAAATATTCATCGGCCCCACCATTAACACAAAAAATAGCGCTGTGTAGAGCATGGATTGATTCATATTGAGCAGCGTACCCGCGAGCCAGGTTGCGCTGGCAATCAATAATATCGCCAGCGCTGCCTTTCGAGCGTTCTCCAGCAAACAACTCATTGCCGCAGCATAAATAATGAAAGATATGCCGCCGGAATACCAGGGCGATAAACTTATCCCCAATAACCACATGAAAAGCAGATTGCGCCAGCGCTTTCGCGGCGACAGCCAGTGCAAGTGAAAATAGAGAAAGAGAAAAACCAACAAGGCGCTAACAATCAGCAGCGTCTCACCAAAAGATGGCAACTGAAAAAACAGCGGGAAACAATAAAACGCGAGATAAATGAGGGTCACATAGGGCAGCGAGCCATCCATCTCCCGATTTTTGGGCAGTAAACGCTGGTCCAGTTTTTTAAATAGCGATCTCATTCGGCTCACTGATTGTCTCATATTGTATTATCGGCTTGTGTCGTTTTGGCTATCCACAATCGGTTAATACCAGCGAATACTTTTAAGCTCAATGCGAAACGGAACGGTCGAACCATCTTTGCTTGCTTTTGCACTTAAACTTATTGCGGCCAGCCCTTGTTGGTTTAACCCTGAAATATCCTTTAGCCTAATCACCTGCTGGGTCCATTTTGCCTGGCAGTCGATGGGATGCATTAAAGGACGCGGGTTGCCTTGATTAAAAAACATCAGCGTGATTTTCGGTTGATTGCAGCGCAAATGAAAGTGTAGTTGTTTATAGGAGCTAACATCAACCGGATGAGAAAAATCCTGTTAGCCCAAAGCTGTAATGTCCCCTTTGCCCAATTCTAAAATGTCCCCTTTTTGAAATCCGGAGGGGGAGGATGGCAAAGGAGACCATTACGATGACGCAAAAAGCGGTCGATAGGCTGGCTGCGGTCCAGCAGGTGACGAACCGGCAGTTACGACAATACGAGGCGGCAAGACAACTTGGGCTGAGTATCCGTCAGGTCAGACGCCTGGTGGCTCGTTTCCGGCAGGAAGGGCCTCCGGGGTTGGTTTCCCGGCGTCTGGGGCGCCGTTCGGGCAATGCCTTTCCTGAAGCTGTACGCCGGGAAATCATGACTTTGGTCCATGAGCACTACGCCGACTTCGGGCCTACCCTTGCCTGTGAAGAGCTGGTTGAACTGCACGGTCGACAGCTGTCGGCCGAGACCCTACGCCAGTGGATGATCGCCGACGGTCTGTGGCGACCGAGAAAACGCAAGGCGGCCCGGATTCACCAACGGCGCCCCCGCCGTCCCTGCCGGGCTTTTTGCGGGACGACAATCGGCGATTCGCCCGGGCACCGCAAAACCCTACAGACACCCATCGGCCCGTTCTCCATAGCCCAGAAGCACTTGACCTCATCCTCTGTCTGCACGCCACGCGTAAGCTTTCAAAAAACCTGACCTTCCAGTTCAAGAGCCGGGAATACCAGCTGACCGGACAGGGCAAGAGGGACTGCCTTCGCGGCGCTCGGGTCACGGTCTGTGAGGCATTCGATGGCACCGTCACCGTGCTTTACAAGGGCCAATCGCTGGCCTATCGTGTGCTCAACGAGGGGGAACTTCCCATTGCGCTCGACGACTAGAAAAGCCTTCAGCAGACCGTGGACAGGGCCAAAGCAAGACAGCAAGCCTCCCCCACAATAAAGCCAGCGCCCCACCATCCCTGGCGTTGTTTACCTATCGGCAAGGCTAAATTTGCTTCCCCTTCACCAGCACCCTGAGTCACCACCCAAGAGGGGATATTTCAGCTTGGGAAAAAAGGTGACATTTTAGAATTGGGTCGACATATTTTTTGCTTTGCGGACTACATCACAAATAAACGCTTTTCTGTAACCTTATTATGAGCTATCTGTCATCGGCCAAACTATAAGTTTTGCTGGAACTCGACACGCTATTTTTGTCATTGAGTCCCTGCTTCACCGCCAGCCAACACGCTAAGCCAATCCACAGAAAAGTCGGCAACCATGGCCAACGGAGGACTGGTGCCACGCTTCGCATAGGCGTGATGCGATGTGATAGACGTTGATTAACAAACAAAGGCAATTGTTTTTCAATC
>RFGJ01000576.1 GCA_003696665.1 Gammaproteobacteria bacterium
AAGTGTTTCGAAGCGATGATGCCATACACATTCCTCTTTTAGTGTCCGAATAAAGCGCTCAATCATACCGTTCTGCTCAGGGCTGTATGGTGTGATGAATTCTTGCCTGAGGCCATAGGGAGGGTGTTCATTATTCTGTGTCAGCCGCTGGTTTAGAGACTCAGGTACGGTTCTGTCACCACCGATGCTATATGACCTAAAAATAACGGTTTGAGATGTCCTCCCGTCAAGCATGGGGCATCATTGGGTTGTTCAAAGACTCAAGGAGGCCGCCATGCTCAACCGAGAGGACTGGATTATGATACGCGATATGAGGAAAAAAGGCTGCTACCTGCGCGAGATTGCCTTGCAGGTAGGCTGTTCAGAGCGGACAGTGCGCCGTGCGCTGAAGCGCGGCGGGCCGCCACCCCGCCGCAAAAGTGGTGTTCGAGCCAGCAAGCTGGACCCCTACAAACCCCAGGTGGACCAGTTGTTGTCCGAAGGCGTCTGGAATGCGGAGGTCATCTTTGCCGAAATCCGTGCCCAAGGCTATCAGGGTGGGCGCAGTATTCTGCGTGACTATATTCGTCCGAAGCGAGCATTGCGCAAGGCGTTAGGTACGGTGCGCTTTGAGACGGCTCCAGGCAAGCAGCTGCAATCGGATTGGGGGAAAATCACGACAGTGGTGGCTGGCAATCGGACCAAGGTGCACTTTGCCGTCAACCTGTTGGGCTATTCTCGACGCTTTCACGTTTGGGCGGCGCTTTGCGAAGATGCTGAGCACACCTATGAGAGTTTGGTGCGTGCCTTTGAGTGGTTTGGTGGTGTGCCGCAGGAGGTATGGGTTGACAACCAGAAGGCGGCTGTATTGTCGCATGCGCCCAACGGTAAGGTTCGCTTCAACCCGGGGTTTGTGCAGCTGGCCGAGCACTATGGGTTTAAGCCCAAAGCCTGCCGCCCCTATCGGCCGCAGACCAAGGGTAAGGATGAACGGATGGTGCGCTATGTCAAAGAGAACTTCTTCCAGCGTTATCGTAGTTTCGAGAGTTTAGCGCACCTTAATCAGCAACTTGAGCAGTGGCTGGCGGAGGTGGCCGACGAACGCATTCACGGCACCCTCAAAGCACGGGTTCATGACCGTTTTGTCAAGGAGCGTCCCAGGTTGCAGCCTTTACCGCCTGTGCGTTTTTCGACCTGCTATCAAGAGTGCCGCCGAGTGGCGTTAGACGCTTTCATCGATGTGTGTGGTAATCGCTATAGCGTGCCGGCCCACCTGTGTGGTGAGCGAGTGGTCATTCATCGTTACCTTGATGGTGGTTTGAAGGTGTTTGATGCACAAGGACGACTGGTGGCAGAGCACCAGTTGCGCCCAGCCATTGAGGGATGGCAAGTGGTGCCCGACCATCATGCCCGTCTATGGCGTGACCTTGGTGTCCAAACCCGCAGTCTGGCAGCCTACGAGGAGGCATCGACATGGAGCTAAACGGTCTGATGCAAAAACTCAAGATGGAATACTTGCCGGACAGTTTGGATACGCTTTGTGAACAGGCAGCCAAACGAGCGCTGGACTACCGTAGCTTCCTGATGGAAGCTCTGGCGGCAGAGTGGCAGGGTCGTCACCAAAAGGGATTGGCCAGTCGCCTTAAGCGGGCGCGACTGCCTTGGCTTAAGACACTTGAACAATTTGACTTTGGATTCCAGCCCTCGGTTGACCGCAAGGTTGTCCGCGAACTTTAGGGTTTGGCCTTTGTAGAGCGGGCTGAGAATGTCATTTTGCTTGGTCCCCCTGGTGTCGGCAAAACCCATCTGGCCATTGGCTTGTCAATCAAGGCGGCTGAGGCAGGACACAGAGTGTTGTTTTTGACCCTGTCGGAACTTATGAGTCGACTCAAACGAGCCCAGGCAGAGAATCGTCTTGACCGACAATTGCAGCAGTTCACCTACCCGAAGGTGTTGGTGGTTGACGAGATTGGCTATTTGCCGCTGAATCGTGAGGAAGCCAGCCTATTTTTCCGTTTGGTGGCTAAGCGCTATGAAAAAGCCTCAATGATTCTCACCTCGAACAAAGGCTTCGTGGACTGGGGAGAGGTTTTCTCAGACCAAGTGGT
>RFGJ01000577.1 GCA_003696665.1 Gammaproteobacteria bacterium
CTGAACCGCGACGAAATCATCCGCAAACTGGCTGCCGAAGGCATCCCCGCGCGCCCCTACTTCGCCCCCATCCACCTGCAGCCCTACATGGCGGAACGCTTCGGCTACCGCGAAGGCATGTACCCCGTCACCGAAGACCTGGGGCGTCGCGGCGCAGCCCTGCCCTTCTCCAGCGTGATGACCGAAGAACAGGTCGAAACCGTGTGCGCCGCCCTGCGCCGCGTGCTGTAGAAGTCCACTTTGCTGATTACCCAAAATCCTGCATTGAAATCTCCTGACATTGAACATACAATGAGCGTAACACAAATTCTCTTTACCGCGTTTGATGTGATTTTTGATTTTTGGCCTGTATTGTTGTTGACCCCTTTGAAGTATCGCAGGGGGAATCTGGTTTCAAATATGTTGAAGTTGTGGGTGTTCTGGGCTGTTGTCCGGGTGCTGTTAGTGTTCAACCCAGAACCGATATCGGCTTCCCTTGTCTTGCCTGAACCGTGGAGCACGTCCCTGTTTGTTGTTGCCGGGGTGATTTTGGGGGCAGTTTGGGCGTTGCAGGTATCTGTGAGCCGAAACCGCTTGTTAAGCAAGGCGAAACAAATTCAAAGCCGGGAAGATTTGGCAAATTTATCGCCCGTTGAATTTGAAAACATGGTTGTTGAATTGTTCCGCGCCATGGGGCATCAGGCAAAGCGTACGGGAAAAAGCGGTGACCATGGCGTAGATGTTGTGGTTAGGACCAAAAAAGGAGAAAAATGGGTTGTGCAGTGTAAACGGTGGCGCAAATCTGTTGGCGAGGGTGTGGTTCGGGATTTGTATGGCACGTTGCAGCATGAAAAAGCAGATGGTGGAATGATTATTGCTGCTAATAACTTTTCTATGCCTGCGCGAGAATGGGTGCGAGGCAAACCAATTCGCTTGATAAGCGGTGATGAATTTTTAAGGTCATGGCAAAAAGTCATGCGAAAAAGGCGGTAAGTTCGTTGCACACGAGTTAAGCACACATCACCCCATCAAGACTATGTTTCGCCCTCTCGTGATGGGCTGCTTGGGTCGGCGTTTAGCCGACTTCCATGCGCTGAGGAAGGGCTTCCAGCCCGCATGATGTCTTCAAAAGCATTCAAAAGCGACGACACGTCGCCGCACTCCGAAAAATACGTTCCAAACCCGCTGAATAGCCCGTTGCAGCCTCCAAAAACAGCCGAAGGTTACCCCTGAAGGGGCTTCCTTGACTATTCGACGGGGAGAACGCCTCGAAAAGCCCCCCCTTAGAGCCGCACAACAAAACGCCCCTCCCCATTAGGGGAACCCGCGCAAAAGCCCCTTCCCCTTAGGGGAGGGGTTGGGGTGGGGGAAAAGGCGGGGAAAAAGACGGGAAAGAAACGCCCCTCCTCCTTAGTCCGAAAATTCCTGATGGGGGTATCCTTGCAAGGCGACATAATCACCACTTGCCCTGCGCA
>RFGJ01000578.1 GCA_003696665.1 Gammaproteobacteria bacterium
CCCGATGAGCGTCGTCGGACAATCTGCCAGACGAAGACTCCCAGGATTGCAATCCCAATCAGGGCAAGAACATTCCACAACCATGGCAAGGAAAACATCCAGGTGCTCCAGGGATAGTGCTTTTGCGGCACCAGTTCTACTTCCAGACGCTCAGGATTTATCCAGGTCATAGTATCCGAGCGGCGAATCGAGGCGTTACTGGCAACAAAATCTCTGGCATGTACCGTGATTTCTTCTTCTATCCAGGGAGCCACCAGAACGTTTAGGGAGGAAAAATCCGCAGTGAGTGACAATGTTCCCTGCTCGGTTTGCCGGACTTGCAGGATTTCTGGCGATATGATATCGGTAATCTGAGAGTATTCCCAACCCCGCATGTTAATTTCACATGTCCGCTGATTACTGAAAGGCAATCTGGTGCAATTGTAACGAGCCTCTACCCCTTTGCTGCCCACGTAAGCCCTGAACAACTTCAGCACTTTTTCGGTAGGGTTGTCCAGGTTGAACTTAAAAGGGAGAACATCGACAAGGTCCTGCGCAATACCTGGAATGAGATTTTTTAGAAGTACGTTGAGGTCAAGCTCCACTTTAGTGTACTCGAAAGATGTCTGTGCTTTCCATTCGCCATTATCGTAGAACCAGACATCCTCCTTGAATGTGCAGCCAGTAGTGAGTAAGAGCAAGATAATCGCAAATAAGACAAGCCGGTATTTTGTACTGGAAAACATTCACACCTCCCTTTTTCTTACCAATCTACAGGCCCCATGGTCTTATCCACAAGGTGAGAGCCCAACAGACCGGCAAAAATGCTTATGAAGATGTCTGGCAGAGCAAATATCAAGACCGGGTAGTCCCAAATTCCCAGAATGGAAAGAAGCAATGCTCCCAGGAATACCAGGGCTGCGCTCATGCTTCCCGCAATAGCACCAGCCCCCCGTACCTCATCGCGGGTCGGTGATTCTGGTCGAAGGGCAGATGCAATCCAGGCCCCGATGGCAAAATAACCAATTGCGTCAAGTACCGCCCAAATCAACCAGGCCATCCACTGGTCCGCTATTGCATCTGTCAGCCAATGGAGGAAAATCAGTAATATGGCCACCCAGGGCGCTCGTTTCCAGGACTTTCGAATCGTAATCTCCAGAACATCCATGACTTCCACCTCTTAAGAGTTCATATTGGCTTCCAGCCCCCACTCTGTTTGGCGATAAACCCGCTCGAATCGCACGGCGTTTTCTGCGTTTCTATCTCCTACGCGCAGGCGTTCAACCATCTTTTTCCATACCCCAAACGGCAGGTGAGATGGATCGTCTCGAAACGCCGCTTCAACCTGAGCAACATCATAGGCTACTCTGCGAAAGGTGATGGACCGGGAGCGAGGATTCAATATAACAAACGACGCACGCGGGTCACCGTCACGCGGTTGCCCGCTGGCGCCACACCCAATAACCCAGACACCATCTTCCACACTAATTGGTTCCCCATAGGGGATAGATGCATAGCGGAGCTCGTTGTCCCTGTTCAGGGTTACGAGGTAAGGGTAGTGTGTATGCCCAACAAATAAAAGCACGGATGAGATGCTGACACTTTCTCGATAGCGTGCCAGAGCATGCAGATGTGCCGTCAGGCGCTCTCGACTCCAGGGGAACATATAATCCACCAGGCGTCTCTCGGCAGGGAAAGCCGCCCCATGCGTGAAGAATGCCTGTATGTGTTGTGTGCGATACTTCATCAATCCCTGAAACCAATGTGTATCCCCCTTAGTCAAAGTACGCTCTCTTTGCAACTGCTTTTCGATCTGGGCCAGAAAAGTTGCGTACAGTTGCTTTTTGTGTTGCAAAATCCATTTGTGGCTTTTCAAAAGCGTCACTGCGTTCCCGTTATAAGGGTACTTGTTTTGCACTTCTTCTATAAGCCAGGCATCATGATTGCCGGCAATCCACCGGCCAGGGCAGTTCTTCAGCGTCCAGGATACGGATTCCACCGGCTGCGGGCCATAACCGATGATATCACCCAGACACCAGTACTTCACTTTTTCGTTCGATTTAAAAAGGCCGGAAATGGCTTGTAACGCGACGAAGTTGGCGTGTATATCGCTCAGTATGATGTGTTTCATGGCTGTTCAGCTTTTGACAACAATTCACGAGCTTCGGTAACAACAGGGCTTTTGGGGTCGATTTTTTCGTATTCACTCAATGCTTTTTGCACATTATCGATGGCAATGCTGGAAATTGATTTTTTGTTTCTCCTGCTCAGGAATGAGCGGGGTTTTTCTGCCTCCCGAAGTGCTCTCCTCAGATTTTGGGTGACCTTTTTTAAGCGTTCTCTCTTTTCACTGTTTTCCTTCAATAGGGAATCTGAATCATCACGCATCCTCTGGTATCTGGAATAGAGATTCTTTGACTGGCTGACAAGCGCTTCAATGGCGTTTTTGCAAGAACGTGCCTGCTCGGAACGAGGAGGGGAAATAGACTGTGGTTTGTAATTCCTTTGAAACTTTTCGATGCTTTGGAGAATTTCCTCGGATTTTTTTATGATTTCGTTCAGGGAATAGAACTCTCTGGCTTCATCCAGGGTTTCTCCCAAATCTTGTGCCATCTCCATAAGTTCTTCATACTTCTTGTTCATGGCATCTTGTAAATCCTGCCATAGAGCCAGATTCGTGCTGATGGCTTCAAGTTGTTTTTTATGGCCCTGGATTGTGCTTACCGTTTCACTCGATGATGGGTACTGATATTCCAAAGCGAAATGCAATCCGTCAAATTCGTGGGAGCGGGCAGCATCCCAGGCGTGCTCCAGGGCCAACACTGTGTTGTAAGCTGCGTCAATTTGTTCCTGTCTTAGATATTCCATCAAATCATTTATCAGTTTATTGAGCTTGGAAGCATACTCTTTCCGCCGCTCGAAATCTTCGCGCAAAGTTTGTATTTCGTGACTTAGGACCTGAATATCAAAACCTCGAATGCCCCTGATTTCGTTGACCAGTCTTTGTATGTGCTCTAACGCAGTACGAACTGGATTTAAATTCCATTGATACCCTTTGCCGGCTTCGAATATCGGGGTATGCGTAGCATCCTCAAGGAGTTTTTTATACTCCTGATAACGCCTGTTGAGAATGCGGAGTTTGCTGACCACGTCTTTAACCAGGCGGTTTTCTTCTTGTAAATCTTCTCGCCAGTACCGCGCATCGCCTGTTTGTAAAACTTCGCTTTGTAACAGGTCATCCAGGTCTTGCGTGGTTCGCTCCATATCTTCGATTGTTTTGCGAAGATATGGCCCATCAACAAAGCGCAAAGGTTGTTTTTTCAATCGTTCCAGTTCCTGAGTAACTTCATCCTCTAATTCCTGGAGATGCCCTCTACCATGAAAGCGAACTCTCAGGCGCGGGTCATCGGGTCTCAACTTCGCGATTCTCGTCAGGGCCAGCACCCGCGGTAATGCGCGTCGTGCATTGTCCGCTTCCCTGAATAGATTGTCAACGCGGGAATCAATCAATTGTTCCCACATCGATTCCAAGAGCGTTCTCAATTGTGGGGTTCCCTGGAGCGCATTTCGCGTGTGGTCAAGCTCAGCCCTGGCGAGGGAAAGCTCTCCTGCTTCCAGTTTGCTGGCAGCCTGATAGAATCCGGTTAGCAGTTCTTTCAGGGCGTCCCACCACATATCCGATGCCCCCATCCACTGGAAGCCTTTCGCAACGGCCAGGATTTTATCCAGCGCAGAGTTCGCCAACGCCTGGCGGATGAAGCCTTCCACCAGTTCCGCGTCCTTTCCCAATTCTGGGGAGCGAATATATTGCCAGAAAAGAGGGGCGATGTCACTCTCCGCAGAGGATGCTCTGTGCAATTCCATCAGGGCGCGGCGCCGATGAACCGCCCGAATCTCTCCTTGTACCTTCTGCCGTTCGTCCTGCTGACGGCAGAGACGGAGCCTTTGCTGGCGGTTCTCCAGCATTTTCGAGAAGTCATCGCTCCTGCTCAGTTGCTCAAAAGCCAGGTCCAGGAGGGCGGCTTGTAATTGCCTGGCATGTTCCCGATACTCACTGCGTTCTTCGGGAAAGATGCCCATGTTCCGCATGCGCGTCAGCGCCTCTTTCAAGGCCTGCAAGCGGGGAAAATCCGCTTCTTGCAACGCCTGCGCAAGTTGCGCCTGCCAGGAAGCGAGAATCTTCTTTTTGAGGCTGTCTTCCAGTTCGCCCAGTTCGACAGCAAGCCTGGTAGGGCGTTCGCGCCAGTTGACCACGACTTGCCAGCCATCAATGAGATGGAGAAGATCAGCCAGTTCATCCGGGGTGGAAAGCATGCTGCGGAGTCTCTGGACATCCTGGCTGGCCTGGGCATCATTTTGCTCCATGAC
>RFGJ01000579.1 GCA_003696665.1 Gammaproteobacteria bacterium
CAATGTCGCAATCTGGTGTAGCTGCACGTCATCAAACACTTGATAAGGCGCCAACCCATGTTGATCCGCCAATTGCCGTCGCAAATCGCGCAGTGGCGCAACAATGCTTTCGTCGATGATTTCGTTGTGTAATGGATTTTCATAGTAATGCCGGCGCTGAAAATATCTTGGCGGCACAAAGTGAAATTCCGCATCTCCGGTCAAGATTTGGCGAGCACTGTCGTTTAATGCCAAGCAATCTTTATAATCACCATGTAAGCGAACATAGTGACGACGCCATAGCTCGATAAACATCTGCTGCCAGAACAAGGTGTTATGTTCCCGACCAATGCCATAGACACTAAGGTGATGATGCCCTCTTTCAAAGACGATTTTGGCACGCGCGCCCCGCAGAACTTTCACTAGGTAACCAATGCCATTCGCCTGCCCCGTACGGTAGATGGTGGAGAGCGCCTTTTGTGCGTCCACCTTGGCCCCTTGTGCCTTACGCGGCCAGGCACAATTGTCACAGTGACCACAATGAGTGCTGGTTTCACCAAACGCGGCAAGCAAATGCTTTCGCCGACACTCGTGGGTGGTTGCCATCCCAACCATTTGTCGCATAAATTGCACGTTTCTTCGCTTTCGGTCACTGGGTGCGTTGCTGTCGGCGAGCCACCTCAGCTGCGTTTGTATGTCCTTCACTCCATACAGCAGCCACGCATCCGCTGGCCTGCCATCACGCCCAGCCCTTCCAATCTCCTGATAATAGGCTTCCACCGAACGCGGGATCCCAAGATGGGCGACAAAGCGAACATTGGGCTTATCCACCCCCATGCCAAAGGCAATGGTCGCCACAATAATTGGCACATCACCGTCCAAAAAGAGTTGTTCAACTCGACGTCGCTGTTCAGCATCCAATCCTGCGTGATAACCGACAACTGACAAGCCTTTATTTTTTAGAAATAAGGTGATTTGCTCCACTTCTCGACGCGTTTGGCAATAGACGATACCCGCATGTTGTCGATGCCGGGCACAAATAAAATCATAAAGCTGCTGGGCAGCATTTTGACGCGGCTGCATCCACAGAAAAAGGTTGGGACGATCGACACTACCAATAAAGGTGCGGGCATCATGAAGCCCAAGTTTGTCCAATATAGCTTGCTGACAATCCGGTGATGCGGTGGCCGTCAGGGCAACTTTTGGCACTCGCGGAAATGCGTCAAGCACTTCGCCGAGCCGTGCATATTCTGGTCGAAAATCAAATCCCCATTGCCAGATGCAGTGCGCCTCATCAATCGCAATCACAGACAAGTCTATCCGTTGCAACGCTCGACGAAGCTCCCATGACATGGCACGCTCCGGTGACGTAAACAGAATATCTATGGCGCCTGCGCTGAGCGCTGCCAACACATCCTGCTCTTCTTGCCAGGACATACCGGAGTGCAAGCACGCCGCACGAACACCAATGGCATGCAAACGTCGTTGTTGTTGTTCCATCAAAGCAACCAGCGGCGAAATGACCCAACCGGTTCCCGGCCGAGCCAATGCTGGCAATTGGTAACACAACGACTTGCCCGCCCCAGTGGCCATCACAACCAGCGCGTCCCCCCCAGAAAGCACGTGCTCAATAACGGCTTTCTGCCCGGGGCGGTAATCGGTGAAACCAAATACATCATGTAATACAGCAATCGCGTCAGTCGTTTTCATTGACCGCTTATAAAGAAGTGCAAAAAGGTACTAACCAGGACGCTTGATAGGCCGGTATAATGGGCGACGCTTTCAATTGTCACGATTTTTTCGCACATTATGCATCAAAGTTCCGGCAACTGGAAATTGGGGTTAGCACTGGCTCTCACAACAGCGTTGATGTGGGGCTTGCTGCCCATCGCGGTCAAAGATCTGCTCGTCGTCTTAGACCCATGGACCATCACCTTTTATCGTTTCGCGGGGGCGGCAGTGCTTATGGGCTACTTGCTCTGGCGGCGGCATCAACTGCCCCGACTTAACAACCGCTCCTGGCGGTTTTGGGCTTTGCTCGGTATCGCCATTGTCGGGCTCTGTGCGAATTACATTTTGTTCTTACTCGGTTTGGAGAGAACCACGCCAGCCACCACACAGGTGCTTATCCAATTAGCGCCCATGCTGTTATTACTTGGTGGGCTGTGGTTGTTTAAAGAGAGGTTCAGCCGCATCCAGTGGGCGGGCTTCCTGACGTTTGTGGTCGGCCTTGGCTTGTTTTTTAACCAACGACTCCCAGAAGTGCTGGCGATGCATTCGACTTACGCTTGGGGAAGCCTGTTGGTCGTGGGGGCTGCCATCACATGGGCCGCGTATGCACTGGCTCAAAAGCAACTGCTAGTGCACCTGTCCTCATTTGGCATCATGTGGCTAATTCTCTGCGTTGGCAGTGCCGGATTCGTGTGGCTTGCGGATTTAGGCAGTGTGGCCAAACTCGACATAGTTGGCTGGGGGATGCTCGTATTTTCCAGTCTAAACACTGCCATTGCTTATGGCGCATTTGCCGAGGCACTCGCCCACTGGGAAGCCTCACGGGTGAGTGCTGTCTTATCCCTCACACCCGTCATCACCGTCATTTGTCTTGAGATATTGTCTTGGATTTTTCCTGCTCGTTTCACGCAGGAGCCGCTCAACTTTTTAACAATCTTAGGCATTTTTGTGGTGGTTGCCGGTTCAGCGATGACGGCCTTGGGGAAAGCAAAAACGGTGGACGCAACCTCCGACACCACATCACCTGCCAGCATGACCGCGAAATCAAAGGCATGAAACACGACAATATTGATCATCAACACATCTGGCATCCGTACACAACGCTACCGCCCCACTATCCCAACTTAAGGGTGAAAAGCGCGGAAGGTGCGGAAATCCTGTTGTCTGACGGACGTCGTTTGGTCGATGGCATGGCCTCTTGGTGGAGTGCCATTCATGGCTATAATCATCCGGTCTTGAACAAGGCCGTTGTCACACAGCTGCAATCAATGGCGCATGTGATGTTCGGTGGCCTGACTCATGCTCCCGCCGAAAATTTGGCCAAACAATTATTGGCCATGCTGCCGCCGCCGCTCGAATGCCTGTTTTACGCAGACTCCGGTTCGATTGCTGTGGAAGTGGCGCTGAAGATGGCCATTCAATATTGGCGTTCCGGCGCCCAACCTAAACCACATAAGTCCCGCGTGGCCACCATTCGCTATGGGTACCACGGGGATACTTTTGCCACCATGGCGCTCAGCGATCCCGAAAATGGCATGCACCGCATCTTTCGCGATTGTTATCGGACGCCTTTGATTGCCGAAGCCCCTATCACCAGAGACAAAAACGACTGGTTTTCAGATCCTGCGCGGGATGATAGCGACATTGCTGACATGGCGAGACTGCTGGAGTCGCACCACGAAGAAATCGCCGCTGTCATACTTGAGCCCATCTGTCAGGGCGCAGGTGGCATGCGGTTTTATTCACCGGTTTTTTTGCGAAAGTTACGCGCACTCTGCGACCAATATGAGATCCTGCTCATTTTCGACGAGATTGCCACTGGCTTTGGACGCACTGGCAAGTTGTTTGCTCTGGAACACACCGAACAGGACGGAACAATGGTGATTCCAGATATCCTCTGCCTCGGCAAAGCATTGACCGGCGGCTACATGACGCTCGCCGTCACCGTCACCACGCGCCACATTGCCGAACGAATCAGCGAAAGTGGTCCGCTCATGCATGGACCAACGTTTATGGGGAACCCTCTGGCCTGTAGCGTGGCAAGTGCCAGTTTGCAAGTCCTATCAGAGCGACCATGGCAAGATGAGGTGGGACAAATTGAGCATCATTTTCGGGAAACCTTAATGCCCCTCGCTGATTCGCCATACGTTCGCGAAGCGCGTGTCTTGGGCGCCATTGGCGTGATTGAAACCCGTGACCCGATTGATCTGGCCGAAGCGACGCCATTTTTCGTCAAGCGAGGCGTCTGGCTTCGGCCATTTGGTCACTTATTGTACGCCATGCCCCCCTATTGCATCTCACCGGAAAGTCTGCGACAGCTGACTGATGCCATGGCCGACTGGGTCGAGGCTCATACCTGACGCCTTAAAAACACCCATTTGGTGTCCGTCGACTGTTCCGGATCAAACGCATAGCCACCAAGATCAAAGCCCTTGAGGGCTTCAGGCGTCTCTGCCTTGACCTGCGCGGCATAGCGAACCATCGCCCCCCGAGCCCACTTGGCAAAGAAGCTTATGATCTTGTAACCGCCATTCTTCCAATCTTTGAATACCGGCTCGACCACCGGCACCGGCAATTTCCGCCAATCGATCGCCTTGGCATATTCATTCGACGCAAGATTGACTACGGCTGGCACTGATTGTGCTTCTATTTCCTTTATCACATGCTCGGTCAATGGCTCGCGCCAGTAGGCATACAGATCGTCACCAGCCGGATTCGCCAATTTTGTGCCCATTTCCAGCCGATAGGCCATCATCAGATCATCGGGGCTCAGCACACCATATAATCCGGATAAGATGCGCAAATGCGCAAACACATAGCTGAGTTGGTCCTCAGAAAGGTTTCGCACATCAAGGCCACGGTAAACATCACCCGTAAACGCAAAGATGGCGGGTCGGGCCATCTCTTCATCAAACGGCACTTTCCACTGTGCATAGCGCGCAGCATTCAATTGTGCGAGCTTGTCGCTAAGCTTCATCAACCGCCCCAGCTCCGCTGGCGCCATCGGACGCAAAATCTCGACTAAAGCTTCAGCTTGTTTCAGAAATTGCGGTTGGCGCCACGTCCCTTTCGGGGTCGGCGTATCAAAGTCAAGCGACTTTGCAGGCGAAACAAACATTAACATCGCAACGATTACTCCTATCACTGTCAGCGCCGAACATGATCTTGTGTTTATCAAGAGATTGCAACCACTTGGCGAAAGTGTCTATGGTTGCTACATTGGCATGAAGGTATGACCGGAGGAGCTATCGTAATGCGCTTTCTTAGCACCGTACTTGGCTTTTTGTTGCTCGTTCCGATGGCGAATGCTGACACCCAACGCTTTTGGCGACTGCACGATGTCCAGCTGCCCATCTCAGCCATTGATGACGCGGCACAACTGAGGGAGGCGATCGCACCACTGTTGCTCGACAATTTCGCAACCGACACAGAGGTACTTCCTTCGCTCAAAGTTGTCCATAAACATGCGCCCAAGGGCGGCCCTATCGTGATTCGTTTCGCTCAGCAATTTGATGCGGTTCAGGTCAGTAACGCTCGCTTGGCACTTGTGCTCTCACCGACCGGGCGTGTGACCGCGCTCAGTGGACAATGGGCGAAAAAGGCACCAAATGGCCCCTGGCAAGCGCGGCTTTCTCCAGCTACGGTCGCGGTGAAAGCGCTTGAACTCGCCTCAGGCATCCACTTCGACAAAAACTTGCTTGAAGAAGACAAAAGCCTCCAAAAATACCGGAACGATTCTCAAACCTCTTGGTTTTATCTCAAGCGCCCATTGCCTAACAAAGTGGAACTCGATCGTAATATTCGCATTCGGAAGTATTGGTGGCTGGACGACAATGATGTGCTTGTTCCTGCCTATGGTGCTGAAGTCCTGATTCGCGCACAGGGGCAACTAAACGGACAAGCAATAGTCATACATGCGTTGAATGGCCAAACGCTCAGTCAACGCCAACTAACCCACGATGCAAGTTTCTCTTACCGTGTCTGGGCAGACAACACAGCCACCAAATGGCCATTGGCTGGGCCGCAAGGCGACGGTTATTTCCCGCACCCGACTGGTCAACCGGATGGCACCACTATCACGCTTGTTCCGTCAGTGCTCAGCACCCTGGCGCATGGTCCCATTTCGACAAATGATGATTGGTTGAGTGCCAATACAACACGTCTGAATGGCAATAATGTCCATGCGTACGCAGATCTGGTGCAGCCCAGTGGGCTCGATGTTGCTGCTGGCGATCACGAGGTTTTGGTGTCGGCACCGGGACAGTTCGACTTCGACTACATTTTTGGCCTTGAGCCATTAAATTCACAACAAAACCGAAATGCCGCACTAACTCACGCATTCTATGTCACCAATTTTGTCCATGATTGGTTGTACGATTTCGGTTTCAATGAAGCCGCTGGCAATGGCCAAGCCAATAATTACGGCCGTGGCGGTTTCGAAGGCGACCCGGTGCTCGTCGAAGGGCAAGACTTCGAGAATCGTAATAATGCCAATATGACCACCCCCGGCGATGGCTCACCTGGTGTGATGCAGCTTTTCTTGTGGGATGGGAAAGTCACCGCATCCGCAGAAGTGGCAACACCGGCCTCCCTGGCGGGCACATACGCTGTCGGCCACGCCCTATTTGGCCCAAAGGACTTCGATGTCAGTGCTCAGTGGGTGCTTTACGATGACGGTATCACCGATCCGAATGAAGCGGACGCTACGCCACATGATGCGTGTGAAGCCCCAACTCCCGAGAATGCTCAGAAATTACAGGGCAATATCGCTGTTATCGACCGTGGTGCCTGTTTTTTTGTCGATAAAGTGGATCGAGCGCAACAAGCGGGCGCCATTGGCGTTGTCATCATCAACCATAAAACCAACGAAACGGTCATCAATATGGGCGCCACCGACAATCCACCCACGATTAATATCGGCAGTCTCATGCTCAGCCAGGCCGACGGCGCCCCCATCAAAGCCGCATTGCAAAATGGCACCATAGTGACCGGTCGTTTGTTTCGCGACACTGATGTTGACTTGGATTCAGCCCTAGATACGTCATTGGTCGTCCACGAGTACGGACATTTCTTGAACAACCGCCTCGTTTCATTTCCGCAAACCCAGTCAAGCGGCATTGATGAGGGCTTATCCGACTTTCTGGCCCTGATGTTTCTTGTCAAACCGGAAGATGAGGCCAATATTGACGGGGCCTTCCCCGTGGCAACTTATGTCAGCTCCGGACGTGGAAACGACAGCGCTTATTTTGGTATTCGTCGGCAACCATACTCCACTAATTTCGCCATCAATGATCTCACCTTCAAACACATTGAAAATGGTGTTCCATTGCCTGGTACCGCACCAACCGCCTATGGGCTGGACGGCGCCGACAATGCTGAGGTGCACGCCACCGGTGAAATCTGGGCCAATATGCTATGGGAAGGTTTCGCCGGATTGGTGAAAGATGATCGCTATACATTGACCGAAGCTCGAGATCAAATGATGCGCTACCATATCGCCGCATTAATGGCGATGCCCAACAACCCCACATTTGTCGAAGCCCGCGATGCCTACCTGGCAGCAGCCGAGGCCGTCAGTCAGGCAGACCGGCAAATACTGCTGAATGGATTCGCAAAGCGGGGACTCGGAGTAGGCGCCGTAGCCCCAGATCGGTTCGACGACAATAATGCTGGCGTGGTGGAAAGCTTTGACAACGGGATCAGAACCGCACCGACAGCAGAGGCCGGCCCCGATCAAACCGTGACCGAAGGTGACACGGTGACACTGGATGGTTCAGGTTCTAGTGACCCTAACGGGACCATTGTCAGTTACCGCTGGATACAAACGGCTGGCCCAGACGTTAACTTGGAAAACGCAGATCAAATGATCGCTCGCTTTGTCGCGCCAGA
>RFGJ01000580.1 GCA_003696665.1 Gammaproteobacteria bacterium
CATCAGTCTCTCTTGTAAATCCTTTAGTCCGAGTTGTTCTCGTGCGCTGATGGGTATCACTGGACATCCCAGTAACTCAGACAACGCATTCACATCGACTTGAATGCCGTTTTTCTCTGCCAGATCCATCATATTGAGCGCTACCACCACCGGCACGCCCAACTCTCGTAACTGCAAGGTCAGGAACAATCCCTGTGACAAATTCGTCCCGTCCACAACATTGATATAGATCGCCCCTTTTGTTTGTAGAATAAAATCGCGGGCAATCTTCTCATCGATTGACGGAGACTGGCTTGACAGGCTATAAACACCCGGCAAATCAACGAGCCTCACCTCAGTGCCGTCAGCAAGACACCATCGCCCCTCTTTTCGTTCGACGGTCACCCCCGGCCAGTTGCCAGTCTTTTGTCTAGCACCGGTCAAGGCGTTAAAAAGCGTTGTCTTGCCGCAATTCGGGTTGCCGACAAGCACCACTAGATCAGACAACGCGATAGCGGCCGTTGTGTCGGCTTCACAGCAAGCTTTCATGGTCACGCAACGATTGGCTGAGCATACAACGCAGCGGCCACCTGACGGCTTAAGCTGACGCGCGCCCTGCCTTTGGCCAACACCACATCACCACTTCGATTGCGGAGCACAGTGACCACGCTTCCTTCGGACAACCCCATGGCCACCAAGCGGGCACACAAGGATTCTTCAAGGCGCATTTCTGACAAACGCACCTGGTGTTTCTCTGATACTTTGCTCAATGGCGTCATGGCAAACTCAAATCTAAACGCTAATAATTCTCAATACTACTCAATCAAACGTAAAGTCTCAATAGTCAGCCGCAAGTTTAACCGAAACCTCCAGCCACAACTTGATTTGGATCAGACTCCTTTCAATGTTTGTGTTGCTTGTCAATGCGCTTTAACATGATGTCATTCGAATTCGCAAACAGCTGACTCCATGGCTTATCAAGTGGTTCCGAAACGCACGTGGCGATGGTATATCCGTTGGCTTTTACTGGCTGTCATATTGCTCGCAGCCAGTTATGCCTTGGGCCTCGCCACCGCCGCCCAGCGAAAAGCAATATGGCAGGCACAATACACTGAGTTACAGAATCGATTGGCGCATACCCTTGAAGACATGAGCAACATGCGCAGAAAACTGGCACAACTGGAAGCCGAGGCCCAAATGGCGCGCGCCAGCGTAAAAACCAGTCAGGAGGAACTGGAAAAGCTTCAACATGACAAGCAACGTCTTGAGAAGGAACTCGCCTTCTACCGTTCTATCATGGCGCCGGAAAATAACAAGAAAGGATTGACGATTGACTCGCTGGCCATTCGCGCTGGCGACAAACCCCAACAATGGCACTATGAACTCGTGCTCACGCAGGCCAAAAAGCAGGACTGGTATCTTAAAGGCACTGTTAACTTCACAATCACTGGCCGGCAGAACGAGCAGCCGCTGCAATTGTCGGGCAATACGCTGTTTCCTGAGCAAGGCATGATGCCCCGATTTTCTTTTCGATTTTTTCAACGCTTGACCGGTGTCATTCAGTTACCATCCGGTTTTACGCCAGAAAAAATTTCGATCACCGCCACAACACGTGACGGAAAACACAAGACCAGCGCCGAATTCGACTGGTCAGAAATCGAGGAGCCAAACCATGCTCGGAAACAAAAAGAAGCATCGTAAAAAACACTCGGTCGATACACTCATCACCGAAGGCACCGTGATTCACGGAAATATCGAATTTGTTGGCAACCTGTACATTGATGGTGTCGTTGAAGGCAACCTTAATGCGTCTGACGAACATGCGATTCTCACCATTGGTCCACATGGCCGGGTCCAGGGCAACATTCAAGTGCCCCATGTGGTGGTTTATGGCGAAGTGTCAGGCAACATTGAGGCCGCGGGAGACGTCGAATTGATGGACAGCGCAGTGATCTCCGGTGACGTACAATATCAAATGCTGCAAATGGCCATGGGTGCCACCGTAAATGGCAAGTTGATCAAATGCGATCCCAAAGCAATTCATCGTCTCGAGCATCAATCGACAAAGCGTGACAAAGACGGGAACGATGAGGGATAATAACGGCTGAGTCAAAGATGAGGGCGTGCTACAAACATGAATGATGTCAGTCAGATGGTAGAAGTCACCGGAGCAGCCGTACGGAAGGTGAAAGCCTTACTTGCGGAGGAAGAGAACCAGAACCTCAAACTGAGGGTGTTTGTCACGGGGGGGGGTTGCTCTGGCTTTCAATATGGCTTTTCATTTGACGAAAAAATCAATGATGGTGACTTGTGCATCGAAAAGGATGGTATTCATGTCGTCATCGACCCACTCAGCCTGCAATATCTGATGGGCGCTAAAATCGACTACACGGAAGGGTTGCAAGGCGCACGTTTCGTTGTCGAAAACCCGAACGCCACAACAACCTGTGGCTGCGGTTCATCATTCTCCATCTAAAATGTGATGGCTGCGCCGTACGACTTGAGTTTGACGGCGCAAGTCTTCAAAATGTGCACAAAGAAAAATCCACTTGCACGGCACTTTTATGACGCTATTTACTGGACAACATATTCTGAGCGTCGCTCAATTTACCCCTGAACATATTGATGTCCTGTTTAACACCGCTGACAGACTCCTTCCTTATGCGCGTCGTGAACGCGTCACCAATGTGCTAGAGGGTGCCATTCTTAACAGCCTTTTTTTTGAACCAAGCACACGAACGCGCGTGAGCTTTGGCTGCGCCTTTAATTTGCTTGGAGGCCATGTCCGTGAAACCACAGAAATAAAAACTTCAAGCCTAGCCAAGGGTGAGAGCCTGTACGATACGGCGAAAGTGCTGTCTGGCTACAGCGATATCATGGTGATGCGTCATCCTATGGAAGGTTCGGTTCAGGAATTCGCACAGGCCTCACGGGTGCCGGTCATCAACGGTGGTGACGGTTCCAATGAACATCCAAGCCAAGCACTGCTCGATCTGTACACCATTCGGAATGAACTGGCGCGTCATGGCGCCAAAATCCACGGTATGCGCATCGCAATGGTGGGCGATTTGGCGCATGGTCGAACCGTACATTCGCTGAGCCGTTTGCTCAGTCTCTATCGAAATATCACTTTTGTGTTTATTTCTCCAAAAGCGTTGTGTATGCCGATCGAAATCGTCCAGCGGCTTATCGAAGCCGGACATGAAGTGATTGAGACAGAATCTCTGGAAGAAGGGCTGGCCGACGTCGATATCGTCTATCAGACACGAATTCAGGAAGAACGGTTCCCAAGCCAATTGGAAGCCGAAAAATACAAAGGTGCTTACCGTATCAATCGATTCGTCTACTCGCAGTTTTGTCAACCGACGACTGTGATCATGCACCCAATGCCTAGAGATGCTCGACCTAACGCAAATGAGCTTGATGCGGATTTGAATGAGCATCCTAATTTGGCCATCTTCCGGCAAGCAGACAATGGCGTCGTCATTCGCATGGCGTTATTTGCTGAAATTCTGGGTGTGGCCGATCAGGTCGAGTCTAAATCGCGGCCAGTGAATTGGTACACAGGCAAACGTTTTTAACATGACCGAGGAATTTTCATGAGTCGCTCACAAACGCTTTTCGAAGCCGCACGCCAAGTGATTCCAGGGGGCGTCAACTCGCCGGTACGTGCTTTTGGTGCCGTCGGAGGCACGCCTATCTTTATTCAACGTGCCGAAGGGCCTTATCTTTACGACGAAGACGGTCGTCGCTATATCGACTATGTTGGCTCATGGGGCCCGATGATTGTTGGTCATAATCATCCTAAAGTGCGTGAGGCGGTCATCGAAGCGGCCGAAAACGGCTTGAGCTTCGGCGCACCTACCGCGTTGGAAGTGGAAATGGCGAACACTTTACAAAGGCTTGTGCCATCCATTGAAAAAGTTCGCATGGTCAACAGTGGTACAGAAGCCACGATGAGCGCCATTCGGCTAGCGAGAGGCTATACCGGCCGAAATGACATCATCAAATTTGAGGGTTGCTATCACGGCCATGCCGACAGCCTGTTGGTGAAGGCCGGCTCCGGGGCCTTGACCTTCGGTCAGCCCAACTCCCCCGGCATTCCGGAAGCCTTCGCCCGCCACACGCTGGTGGCTCGCTACAACGATCTGGACTCTGTTGAAGCCCTACTCAAATCGCGAGGCGATCAGGTGGCCGCCATCATTGTCGAGCCGGTCGCTGGCAACATGAACTGCATCCCGCCGACACCTGAATTTTTGCCGGGCTTGCGACAGTTATGTGATCAATACGGTGCGCTGCTCATCTTCGACGAAGTGATGACTGGGTTTCGCGTCGGCCTAGGCGGGGCTCAATCACGCTACGGCGTGATGCCCGATCTCACCACGCTTGGAAAAATCGTTGGCGGTGGCATGCCGGTTGGCGCTTTTGGTGGACGGGCCGATATTATGGCCCAGTTGGCCCCCGAAGGGCCGGTGTACCAAGCGGGGACTCTCTCTGGCAATCCGGTTGCGATGGCGGCCGGGCTTGCCATGCTGCAACTCGTTCAAGCGCCTGGCTTTTATGAGAAGCTCGAAGCTCGCTGCGCTGAGCTACTGCTCGGTCTGAGAACCGCTGCCAATCGCGTGGGCATTGATCTGCACACCACACAAGTCGGTGGTATGTTCGGGCTCTTCTTTGTCCAGTCTGGGTTTACCGGTCGAATGCAGTATTATGAGCAAGTCACACAGTGTCGAACAGAAATGTTTTCCCGCTTCTTTCATTTCATGCTCGAACAAGGGGTTTATTTAGCACCATCGGCTTTTGAAGCAGGCTTTGTTTCTTCCGAACATGACGCTGACATCATTGGTGCTACAATTGAAGCAGCTGAAAAAGCATTTCATCGCCTTCGTAAGGAGACCGAGTAATCACACGATATGGAAAGCCAGCCCACTTCAGAGCAAGTCACACAGTCAAAAACGCTTTCCCTGACGCATCGTTTGGGCTGGTTGACCCTATATCTTGTCTTGGCTTATGCCACAAACTGGAGTATCAACTACTTCAATCTAGGGCAGTGGCCTATCCTTTTAGGTCATTTTTTTGCGTTTCTCGCCTACCTCCATATTGGAACGCTGCCTGCCCTACTGGTTTCAGTAAGCTCAGGGCTGGCCATGTGGCCAAGCGCCTTAACGTCACTTCCACCGATTGAACTCCTGATCATCATCACCGTGCATGCCTGGCGGCCCGTGGCGTTTGGCACGCTCGTGTCAATCCTTGCCGCAGTGTTCCTTCCGCTACTGCTGTTGTTGCAAATTTTTTTCGAGCCGCTGCCGGGCCGTACCGAAACCGTGATGACCGGCATGGCCATAGAAGGCCTCGTGCTTGTCTTGTCCGCCTATCTTGCCGAAGCCTTCTCGAAGCTTCCATTTTTTCGCGACCGCGCAACCTCGTTTCGCAGTCACCTTACCGAATACTTTACATTGTTTAGTGTGCTTCCCGTGGTTTGCCTACTGATTTGGTCGACCACGTCTTATAGCCAGAAAATGACAAGGCAATTTCATGAGCAACTCCGCAGCAGCCAGCAGCTGAGTTTAGAACGAATCCAGCAGTACCTCGACAACTATTCGCACATCTTGGCTGCGGTCGCTCCTGCTGTGGCGACTGAGGCACACCCTTCCGAGCTGCGGACATACCTCACAGCGATTCATGGCGAATTTCCCGGTTTTAAGACGTTGTTCATCGCCGATTTCAAAGGACAACTGCTCGCCACATCTCCCGATCTCATCAAGAGAGGATTCGGGAAGTCTAACTTATCCGTTGCCGATCGCGCCTATTTCAAAGCCGCTGCCGTCAGCCAGAAGCCCTACATCAGCCAGGTATTTCGAGGACGCGGTCCGGGGCAAAAACCTATTGTCGTCATCAGTATTCCATTACTGAGGGACAATGGCGCATTTGCTGGCATCATCGCTGGGTCACTTCAATTGGAAAGCCTAAAACCACTGCTTCACCAGCCGACAGCAGACAGCACAGTGGCTTTGATTGATGCCACTGGCCACATGATTGCTGCGGTTGGTCCTGATGCCCCAGAAAGCCTTACTAGTATCCCGTCTGATTCCTCCTTGGCGCTGACACGAATGCATACCAATTATTTTGGTCATGTTGCTCAGGATGACGCACTGGTTGGTATCACAACCCTCCATGGGCCAGGCTGGAAATTGACCCATATTCAGCCATTACACACCACGATCTATGAAATCAATTTATACACGCTGATCGTTTCTGCCATTGCTTGGTTGTTTGTCCTTGCCAGTCGAGGATTGGCGCACCGATTGGCACAACAAATTGCCAAACCACTCGAGCAGCTTCAATCCACCGTTGAGAAAATCCGGCCCAATAAACCTCTGGTGCAGCTTGAGCTGGACAACAAGACACCGGCTGAAATCACTCGACTCGCGAAAACTTTAAACCAGACTCTGCATGAGCTGGAGGTGGCACGTCTCAAACTAAAGCACGTAGCCAGTGAAAAAACTGAACTCTACGAACAACTACAGCGGCAAAACCGGTCGTTGGACGAAATCATCAAGGAAAAGACGGAAGCCTTGCTGGCCGCAAAACAAGAGGCGGAAACACTGGCCGCCAATCGGAGCACCTACCTAGCCACCATGTCGCACGAAATCAAAACACCGCTCAGCGGCATTCTCGGTATGCTCTATCTGTTTGAACGCGATAACCTTACTGATGAACAACGTGAACAGATAGAAACCATAGAGCATTGCGCCCAATCATTGTTGCAATTGATCAACGATATTCTTGAGAATGCCCGAATGGAATCAGGGGCGATGCGCTTAAATTGGCAAGTACTGGATGCTCAAGCGCTCTGTGAAGAAGTCACCAGACTGTTTCAGTCGAACGCCAAGGCGAAAGGTCTCAAGCTCAGCCACCACATTGCTCCGGAAATCCTCGACTTACCTCCGATTCTTGGTGATGGACAGCGCATCAAACAAGTTTTGTCAAATCTGCTGTCGAATGCCATTAAGTTTTCGGACCAAGGAGAGATTCGTCTGGTGCTGACACGCTATCGGACAGAATCGTCAAAAGTGTGGTTAAAATTTACGCTCATTGACCAAGGGATTGGCATACCAAAAGCGCATCTCGATCGAATCTTCAAACCCTTCGAGCAAGTCGATCAGAAAGGTGAGCCAGCACACCATGGCAGTGGTCTTGGACTTGCCATTTCACGAAAACTGGCCATACTCATGGGAGGACACCTGGAGGCAGACTCGGTGCCAGGCAAAGGCACGAAATTCAGTCTTCTGGTGCCAGTCAAGTTCGTTGATCAAGCGCATGACAAAGAATTCTCTCATCTATCCACAAATGCGCGCATTTTGGTTGTCGAAGACAATGTTGTGAACCAAAAGATTCTCAGTTCCATCATCCGCAACCAAAATCTCGAGTGTAACGTGGTGAACAATGGCCGGGAATGTCTGACTGCATTAGCCAAAAACACCTACGATCTCGTTTTTATGGACTGTCAGATGCCGGAAATGGATGGCTTCGAGGCAACAAGGCGTATCCGTGAATCCGCTTCGTCCTACGCAAACATTCCAATTATCGCTGTGACCGCACATGCCTCAGCGCTAGATAGAGAACGTTGCTTAAGCGCGGGAATGAACGAACACATCGGGAAACCCTATAGCCTCGATCGAATCAAGGAGATACTCGCCCAGTTTCTCACGGTTTCGGGACAGCCCTCTGATCGTGCTGCGCAATCAACTGACGAATAATCGCCTGCCCAATTTCCATCCGTGTTTTTTGTGTGGTTTCTGTCATCGGCTCTGGTGCGCCTTGACACCAAATTGGATTTGGCCAGGCGGCATCATGATGAAAACGAACAACTAGGTGCACATGCAACTGTGGCACCTGATTGCCTAGTGCAGCGACATTCAACTTATTGCCAGAAAGGGCCTTCATAAGCGACTCGCCAAAGTATGCAATCTCATCTTGAAGCAGGATTCGGTCGGCTTGCGACAGTTCGTATACTTCGCGAATATTCGGCCGCCTCGGCACCAAGATAAACCACGGGAACCGCTCATCATTCATCAGCAAAACATGACTAAGTGGTAAATCACCAACTGTAAATCCATCTCTGGCAAGCGTTGGATGCAATTCAAATCGCACTGTCATTTTAACATCCCCTTTGGTTCGTCTGTTGAGTGGGGCCAATGTCACCACCGTAAAACAGTGCTATAGTCTAACGTAAATCGGCTAGCGAATACCGTAAGTTCGATGAAATTTCCACACGTTCTGCTGTTCATTTCGTTTAGTACGTGGTTAGGGCTTTGCGAGGCACATCATGCAGGCCCTCATCCAATCCTTTATGTGGCCGAACACGGCACTGACCAGGGCAGTTGTCACGACCCAAAACATCCCTGCCAATCGCTGGACTATGCCTTGCGCCAGGCTGGCAAAGGTGATCGCGTTCAGGTCGCGACCGGCACCTACCCGGTCTCGGAAAACAGTTTGTTCTACCTGTTCACCGGAGCGATTGACGTCGTCGGAGGTTATCGGGCCGATTTCTCGGGTAAGGCAAAAGATAAGACGCAACTGACAGGTGTGCCGGCAAATCTCCGTGCGGCGCTTGCGAAGAAAGGCTTTAGAATTATCCGCGACAGAAAACGTGCCCCTTCAGACAGCGTAACTGCTGCAGTCAATGTGTATCAGAGGCTGCAAAAGCCGATCGTTCAGGGGCAGCTGCCTTGCCGCAATGGCTTTGCTGGTGACTTTCCATGTCACAATGTTGATCTTGTGGCGCGCATACCACTTTCTGCCATGAGCAGCCATCCCACCTCTACCAATGATATCTGGGGATTTGTCGATCTTAACCAGCAACGCGAATATGCCCTGATAGGTCTTGACAATGGAATCGCTATTTTTGATCTGTCGACACCGGAATCGCCGAGAGAAGTCATCAGCATTCCCGGCACCTCATCCATCTGGCGAGACATCAAGGTCTACCAGTATTTCGACCACAACGCACAACGTTACCTGGCCTATGCCTATGTCACCACCGAGGCAAACCAAGGGCTTCAAATTATTGATCTCAACCAACTTCCCGACACAGCAAAGGTCGTCAATACATTGATGGATTTTAAGCGTGCGCATAATGTGAATCTGAGTGCCGTTGACCCGGCCACTGGTCTTGCCACCAATCCGCAAACGGCCTTACTTCACATTGCGGGCGCCGACACAGCCGGCGGTGTTTTTCGCCTCTATCGGCTTGATGACCCTGTACATCCCTCGCTCGTCGCAACTGGTGCCTCGTCAGGAAGCTACATGCATGATAGCGCTGGTTTTTGGATCACAGCTGAGGATCCAAGGAGCGCACAGTGCGCTGCAGGACAAGGTCCCTGTCATCTGCTCGCGGATTTCAGTGAAGACAGCATTGATCTGTGGGACATCACCACGCCATCACAACCTAAACTATTGTCTCAAACCAGCTACGCCGGGGTTGGTTATGTGCATTCCGGGAGTTGGTCTCAAGACGGCCGCTACTTGTTTGTGCAAGATGAGTTGGACGAAGTGCAGTACGGGCAGCCGACAACATTGCGCATCTTCAACATGGATGACCTCGTCCGCCCGGTGCTGGCTGGCCAGTACCGTGGCACAACGCTCGCCATTGATCACAACGGCTTCGCTGTCGGGACACGCTATTACATGTCCAACTATCGCCGAGGGCTCACCGTCTTGGATATCTCCGACCCGCTGCAACCAACGGAAATCGGTTATTTTGATACCTTTCCCGTTCCAGCGGAAAACAGCGCTCAATTCGATGGGGCCTGGGGCGTCTACCCTTACCTGCCGAGCGGACATATTCTTGTCAGTGACATCGCCAATGGACTGTTTGTTGTGAAAGTCGTTGAACAAAACCCTGTGAATCCACCGCCTTCTACACCTTCACATTCGTCGGGCGGTACAATGGATTGGTTAACCCTTTTATTTTTTTTGCTGGCGGTAACCTGTCACAGGCCACCCGTTAAGTCTTAAGCCATTTGGCTTCAATGACTTCCTTAGGCGCCGGGCGGCCGTAAAGATAGCCTTGGAAATAGCGGCAGCCCGCTTGCTCTAGCCATTCTGCCTGTTGCGGATTTTCAATGCCTTCAGCAACAACGTGCAACCCCTTGACATCAGCGATGTCAATCACGGCCCGAACGATGGTCTGATCCACTTTCGAGTTGAGCATTTTGTGCACAAAGGCGGCATCAATTTTCACAATATCCAACGGCAGGCGGCTTAAATAATGCAGGCTTGAGTAACCGGTACCAAAATCATCCACGGCGACCGCAAAGCCGATTTCTCGCAGCTGCGCCAACGTTTGGCTAGCTCTGTCTACCTGTTCGACTAACGAGGACTCTGTGATTTCCACGACAATAGCACGCAAGGCGCCCGATGGCTGACGAACATATGGCTGAAACGAATCAACAAAGCCCGCTTGACGCAACTGTCGTGAAGACAAATTGACACTTATATAACCCGAGAATCCAAATTTCGCTTTCCATAAATCCAGCTGTTCTACCGTTTTGCGCATGACGTAGTGGCCTATTTCGCATATAAGATCCGATTCCTCTGCCACTGGAATAAATTTGGCCGGCGATATCAAACGGCCGTCATCGCTTCGCCAGCGAACCAATGCCTCAAAACCAGCTACAGCTAGGTTCCCGGATGTCACAATGGGTTGATACCACACTTCCAGTTGCTCAAGCTCTAAAGCTCGACGGAGTCCCGTTTCGATTTCAAGGCGAGCCTTCGCTCGCTGCTGCATTTCGCGGGCAAAAAATTGCACCTGATTCCGACCGGATTCCTTGGCGTGGTACATCGCAATGTCGGCATTTTTCAATAATGTCTCTGCGTCACTGCCATCCCCCGGATAGACGGCGATGCCAATACTGAAAGTGGTCCTCACATGATAGCCAGATAACTCAAACGGATGGCTCATCACCTTTCGAATCTTTTCGACCACGGTCGAAATGGCGCCAATATGTCCGAGATGCTCCAGAATAATGACAAACTCATCGCCACCGATCCGCGCAATGGTGTCATCATCTCTCAGCACACTGCGTAAACGATCCGAAATCGCCACCAGCAGCTGATCACCGACGCCATGACCAAATGAGTCGTTAATTTGTTTGAAATTATCCAAGTCCAGAAACATCAGCGCGACTGGCAGGTGCTCCCGTTTGGCCGATTCGATCGCATGCGACAATCGGTCGAAAAAGAGCGCCCGATTTGGGAGTTGCGTTAAAGGGTCATAATTGGCCAGATAAACTAGCTCCTCTTCGGCCGCTTTTCGCTCACTGATGTCGGAAAATACAATGACATATTGACGTTCCTTGAGGGCACTTTGCTCATCAATGACACTCATATTGACCCAAACCGGCAATGTGCGCCCCGACGCATTATCAATCCAGATCTCACCTTGCCAATGTCCCTGCTGGTTAAGCAAACGCCAGACCTTACGGTAATGACCTGACGATTGGCGCGATGATAGCAGCCGCTCAACCCGATGATAAAACAAATCTTCAATGGCTAAGCCAAACAACCGACAAGAGGCCTGGTTTGCTTCAATGATACGACGCGATGCATCCAGCACCAGTACCCCCTCGGCAGTATGTTCAAACGCCTTTGCCAACAGCCGCAGCCGCTCTTCTTGTGCCCGCTCGGCCGTCACATTACGATACGTGCCACTGACCCGCACTGCCATGCCGGATGCATCCCGTTCCGTTGCCTGCCCCCAGACAGCAAGCCAGACAGTGCCTCCCGGCATTTTGACGCGATAGGCTGTGTTATACATCTGCGAATGCCCAAAGAGATGATTATTCCAATCTCTTATCACGCGCAACCGGTCATCCTCATGAATACTGGCCAGCATAGCAATGACGGTTATGCGAGTTGGTATATCGGTGCCAAGCAATAACTTGGTATCCTGAAACTCAAAAGCGTCCGCCGACGCCTCCCAATTCCAATCCCCTTGGCCGCTGGCCCGCATGGCCAAACGAAGTTTCTTCTCACTCGCCCGAAGGCGTTCAAGCATCGCCTGCCGCTGCTGCGAAATGTGCCAACGATACCACCCGAACCATCCCAAAAAGGCACTGGCCAGCAAAAGATAGACTAAGA
>RFGJ01000581.1 GCA_003696665.1 Gammaproteobacteria bacterium
GTCGTAATCCCTTTTAAGCAGGGCAAAGCTCTCCGACCGCACGCTCCGAATAATAACGCAAAATCAATAGGTTGCAAAGGCCTTTGCGGAAATTTTCGATCGTCAAAAAGTTGACGGTTTTTTTGGCCAGTTTTTGCGCCATAACGAAATATAAAACCCTGTGACTGATAACCATTCATTATATCCAATCGTAGCGATTCTAAGCACAAAACAATCACCGGTTCCTAGCGGTTAGGAAGGGCAATCGACCAACCACTGCCGATTGCCCTTCCTCAGTTTACAGGTGCTGTTCATCCATTGACCGTGCCTTACGAATGCAGTTCTGCACAAGAATCAGCAATTCTCTCAAGGCCACCGAGAATTTGGCAAACTCGTGCGACGATGATGCTCGGAAGTCAGAAATCATCTGTACCCAACGCGCAATCAAGTCGGCATTGTCGGTCATCCACGCCCCAATTCGCTCATCCGCGGTCTTTCTGTCGTTGGTGGTTTCTAGCACAATCAGTGTCAGGCCGCGTTGCTGCCAATCGAGTTCTTCTCGGAACGCGGAACGGGCGAACGCTTGCCAATGATTGTCCACGGGTTGCTGGGTAATTTGGTCCAAGAACCAGTGAAGTTGCAGCTGCGCGCCCAGCTTATAGTACACTTCCGCAACCAAGCTCACCGGCAGGCCCGTCTGTTTTGTCATATCCACTATGTCAAGCGCCGAGAACATGGTTGACAGATAGGCAATTCGGTGCGCCAGTGGTTTAGGCATGCCCTGTGCTGTCAATTCGTCAACATCTTTGGCAATTTCTTCGGCCTCACTCTTTTCAACGACTTGGTCGATTTTTTTCTCCAGTTCACGCACCTCTTTCGCGTAATAATCGATTGTGTCTTGAATCGACATGTCTTTTCTGCGATGACGCAAGAACCATCGAGTGGCGCGCCGAATCATGCGTTGCGACTGGAACAAGGAGTAAATCTGCAACGAGGCAGGGATTTTGTTATCAAGGGCTTCGATCTCACGCCAAAGCGCATCCATGCCAAAAATTTCTCGTGCCAGCGAGAAACAAATGGCAATGTCGGTATAGCTCGCCCCCGTTTCATCGTGCATCCGATAGGCAAAGTTGCAGCCCATGTAATTGACCAGATCATTGGCCAACACGGTCGCAATTATTGGCCCACGCAGCCGATGCGCGCGTATCTGCTTCGCAAATTTAGTGCGCAACTTTTTCGGGAAGTAGCGCGACAAAATGCCTTCAAAATAGGGCGTCTCCGTGATTTCTGGCTGATTTAATTCTTCTTTAAGCATCATTTTGCCGTACGCCAGCAAGACGCAAAGCTCGGCTCGGGTGAAGCCTTTTTTGTTCGCCATCCGTTCCACAAGTTCTTCATCGGTTGGCAAGAACTCAAGCGCACGGTCCAGTTTGCCCTGGCGCTCAAGGTGATGCATAAATCGCATCAGCTCTTTCACGTTCTTGTGACGACGGCTTTCCATGATGCTGATAGATTGCGTCTGCAAGTAGCAGTCGAACAATACGGCTTGGGCCACATCGTCCGTCATGTCGGCCAGCAACTTATTACGTTGCTTCATGGTCAGGTCGCCATCGGCAACCACTTTGTTCAGCAATATTTTGATGTTGACTTCATGGTCGGAGCAATCCACACCACCAACGTTGTCGGTAAAGTCAGTGTTGCCGCGGCCACCATGCATCATGTATTCAATGCGACCACGTTGCGTGAAGCCAAGGTTGCCGCCCTCGCCAACGATTTTACAACGCAGCTCTCGGCCGTTGATACGAACGGGATCGTTTGCACGATCACCTACTTCTGCATTGGTCTCGGTGGATGCTTTAACATAAGTCCCAATGCCACCATTCCAGAACAGGTCATACTCTGCTTTCAGTAGTGCACGAATAAGCTCATTGGGGGTTAGCGTGTTCTCTTTGACGCCGAGCATCTTTTTCATTTGTGGAGTCAAGCGGATTTGCTTCGCAGAGCGCTCGAACACGCCCCCGCCCTCTGAAATGAGTTTCGGGTCGTAATCTGCCCAAGTGGATCGTGGGAGATTAAACAGTCTTTCACGCTCTTGATAACTGACCTCCGGATCGGGATTGGGATCGATAAAGATATGCATGTGGTTAAAGGCACCGATCAGCTTAATCTTGCGGGAGCACAACATGCCATTACCAAAAACGTCACCACTCATGTCGCCAACGCCAACACAGGTGAAGGGCTCGTTTTGACAATCGATGCCAATTTCACGGAAATGTCGCTTGACCGATTCCCAAGCACCACGCGCCGTGATGCCCATCTTCTTGTGGTCGTAGCCTTGGCTGCCGCCAGAGGCAAATGCATCGCCTAACCAGAAATTGTATTCCTCGGAAATGCTGTTGGCGATGTCAGAGAACGTCGCCGTGCCTTTGTCAGCCGCAACGACAAGGTAAGGGTCATCTTCATCGTGCCGGACGACATTTTTGGGCGGCACAACTTTGTCGTTCACCAAATTATCGGTGATATCGAGCAGTCCGCGAATAAATCCCCGATAACATTCCTGCCCTTCTCGTAGAAAGGCATCGCGATCACCAGGTGCCGGCAGCTTTTTGCAGACAAACCCGCCTTTTGAACCCACAGGGACAATGACCGAGTTCTTCACCTGCTGGGCTTTCACCAAACCGAGAATTTCCGTTCTGAAATCTTCTCGACGGTCAGACCAGCGCAAACCGCCTCGTGCTACTTTGCCACCGCGTAGATGCACCCCTTCAAAACGTGGTGAGTAGACAAAGATCTCGAACATCGGCACCGGCTTTGGAATCTCGGTAATTCTGCTGGGCTCAAGTTTAAAACTGACGTAGTTTTTCGGATTTCCATCGCCATCGGTTTGGTAATAATTAGTCCGCACCATGGCCATAATCACTTCGATATAACGATTGATAATCCGATCTTCATCAAGATTCGAGACCGTGGTCAGCGCTTGGCGAATCGACTCCACCGCCCTGTCCAAGTCACGCTTGACTACTTTTGAGGTTGGTTCAAATCGAAGCTCAAACAGTCGCACCAACATGCGGGCAATGGTCGGATGCGCTGCCAGTGTTTGCTCTACGTACGATTGTGAGAAGGTAAAGCCGATCTGCCATAGATATTTGGCGATAGCGCGTAGCACGACCACTTGGCGCCAGTCGAGACCGGCACCCAGCACAAGACGGTTAAAGCCATCATTCTCCGCATCACCAATCCAAACCCGATAAAACGCTTCCTGAAACTTTGCTTTGATCTCATGCAAATTAAAGTCTGCTGCATTAATGGGCAGCATTTCAAAGTCGAGAATCCAGCGCTGTACGCCATCCTGCGCTTGTACTCGATACGGTGTTTCACCAATGACATTGAGCCCCATGTTTTCCAACATGGGAAGCACTTCCGATAATGATGCTGGCGCGTCCCGGTGGTATAACTTAAATCTAAGGGCTCCCTCTTCATTTTCTTGTGGACGGTAGAGAATCATTGACAGAGGATGTTCCTCGGTCAACTCCTCCATGTGCCGAACATCAAGCACAGCGGTCTGAGGTGTGGCATCCGCCTTATAGCCTGCCGTAAAGGCATCGCGGTATTTGTGCGCCAGAGCGAGTCCCTTTTCTTCACCAAATTCTGTCTTCAACGCATCGGTAAAATTATCCTCCCACGAACGTGCCACCTCGCGAATTTCATTCTCGATATCCTTGACATCGTACTGAACAGACTCAGCGTTATCGACATACACAATGTAATGGGTCCGTGCGTGGATCGATTCAGAGAAACGTGTTTCAAAGGTGATTTCCTTATCTGATTGAAGCCGATAGCGGAGAATCTCCATGATCTGCTTACGAAGACGCGTGGTGTATTGATCGCGAGGAACGTACACGAGCACCGAGAAGAATCGACCGTATGGGTCTCGGCGAATAAAGGCTTTGATAATTGGGCGCTCTTTCATGTGCAAAATACCAAGCGCCGTTTCCAGAAGTTCTTCGCGTGACATTTGGAAAAGCTCATCACGCGGGTAAGTTTCAAGGATATTTTGTAGTGCCTTGCAATCATGACCGCGAGGTGGCAGGCCAGAATTTTGCGTCACCCACTCGAGTTTTCGTCGTAACACGGGAATATGGCGAGGGCTCATGTTGTAGGCTTCTGAGGTATAAAGCCCAAGGAACCGGTATTCTCCGACCACTTCGCCGTGATTGTCATAACGTTTCACGCCGATGTAATCTACATACGCTGGGCGATGAACGGTTGAACGACGACTTGTCTTGGTAATGACGAGCGGGAGTGTTGGTTCGAGTGCTAACTTTTGTGCGCCAAGGGGCAGTTCGCTCAATTTCAGTGGTCTGCGTTGTGCTTTTTTGACCAAGCCAAGCGCTTCGCCAGCTTTGGGCTGCAAAATAAAACCACCTTCCTGCGGCTTGATATCGTAACCACTGTAGCCGATCAGGGTAAAATGATTATTGCAAAGCCATTTTAAGAATTCGAGGCTTTCCTTTCTGTCTCCATCATCAATCGGCGCCTTCGCTTTCGTAAGGTCGGCAATGGCACTTTCCATTTTGGCCTTCATCGGCTGCCAGTCGGAAACAACCAAGCGCACATCGGCAAGTATTTTTTCCAAATGTCCTTCGATTTCACTCAGCCGCGCACCACCAGGCTGACGATTGACTTCAATATACATCGGTGTTTCCAAAATATTTGGATCATCATCTATCGTGGCTTTACGAATTGACGTGACCTTACCTTGCTTATCCCGGGTGATGGCCATCGGCAAATGAATGATTAGAAATGTGGTCAGCCCAAGCCGATTTAATTCCATGCGCACGGAATCAACTAAAAATGGCAAATCATCATGCAACACCTCAATCACGGTGTGCTTGGACTGCCAGCCATCCTCTTCAAAATCTGGGTTGAAAACACGCAGCTTACATCCATTTTTCCCTTTGGCTTGGAGGAAGCTCCATAAGCTCATTAAAGACGCATAAACATCACTCGGCATTCGTCCCTGCAAATCTTCTGGGCTGACGCTTTGTAAAAAGTCACGTGCAAACTGTTCGACAAGTTTGGCGGCATTTTTTTTCAGTTTTTGGCGAATCAATTCAATCACTTTATCGATCAAAACGGATGAAGCTTCTGATGGATGTGCTGCCGGCATAAGTGTGCTCCTAATCTATCTTTCCCAGTTAGGCTGTTATCTGGCCAAATTTAATTGCATGAGAAACAATCACGATCTGCTGCATATTGTAGGAGTGAATTGTTTTTTCCGCTACAGCCAAATGCACAAAAAAGCCGGTCATCGGACCGGCTTTCCGTGATGTCAATCAAACATTTTGTTTGCGATACAACAATGCCGCAAGCGCTGGCAACAATGTAATGGCGCCAAGCATATTGACTAGCAACATGAAGGTCAGCAAAACGCCCATATCTGCCTGAAATTGTAATGCGGACCATATCCAAGTGCTGACCCCAATGGCCAACGTCAGCCCGGTCATTATTACCGCATTACCAGTTAAACGAAGCGTGTTGAAATACGCTTCTTCAATCGACAGTCCAGCACGAATGAAATTAATCATGCGCGAAAAAATGTAAATACCGTAATCAACACCGACACCGACTCCCAAGGCGATGACCGGCAGTGTGGCCACAGTCAGTCCAATTTCAAGCAAAGTCATCGATGACTGAGCCAAGATTGACACAATGGCAAGCGGGACAATCACGCATATGGTTCCCCGTACCGAACGGAAGGACAAAAGACATAATAAAATGACGACACCATAGACCCAAGCCAACATGGGTTTTTGGGCAGCAGAAACGGCCTCGTTGGTGGCCGCGAGCACGCCAACAGGGGCACTGGCCAAAAGATAGCGAACGTTATCTGGTTGATACTTTTCTTTGTAGTGTTTTACTGCATTGACAACCGTCTCAATCGTCTCAGCTTTATGATCTTTAGTGAACACCAGAACCGGCATGACTGAACAAGAACTGTTCAATAGACCGGTCGAGGTTGGTACTCTTGAGGTTGCCTGAGCAAGCAAAGTCGAGTTTCTGGGCAACACATTCCACTCGGGGTGTCCTTCATTAAATGCTGCGTTAATGCGTTTTGCGACCATCGGCAGAGAAATCACGCTTTGCACACCTGGTACGTTTTCCATATACCAGTGGAAATGGTCGATTTCATTCATCACTTCAGCATCAATACATCCGTCTTTTTTGGTTTCGGTAATGATGGTGATGAGATCCACGCCAATTGCGAAGTGGTCGACAATAAACTTCGTATCCTGGTTATAAACCGAGTCGGGCCGTAACGCCGGTGCTCCTGCGTGCTGGTCGCCAATTTTTAGTTGTGCGGCAAAGTAACTACCCACCACGGTCACCACAATTGCCAATAAGACAATTTTTTGGGCATATTGCGGTCTGCCGAACACCGACAATTTCTTCCATAAGCGGTCCTGCCAAACCTGTGCTTTGCGCTGCTTATTTTTGAAGCGTTCATCTAGCTTGACATAGGACAGTAGGAGTGGGAGGACCAGCAGGTTGGTGAGCACAATCACAGCCACGCCAAGACTCGCTGTTACCGCGAGTTCACGAATAATGTCGATTTCAATCAACAATAAAGTCAAAAAGCCCAAGGTGTCACTGGCCAATGCCACACCACCAGGCAGCAGCAATCGCATGAAGGCACTTTTCGCTGCTGCCAGCGTAGTCGCCCCGGCTACGACTTCTCGCCCGACGGCATTGATCATTTGTACGCCATGACTCACGCCAATCGCAAAGACAAGAAACGGCACCAAAATAGACATTGGGTCAATGCCATAACCAAGTGTGGTCAACAGCCCCAGTTGCCAAATCACCGCGATGATAGAGGTGCCAACTGGTAGAATGGCCAGGCGCCATGACTTGGAATACCACAAGACAAGCAGCAATGTAATAGCTATCGCGATGGCAAAAAATACAAGAACACCCTTCGCGCCTTCTGCCACATCCCCAATCATCTTGGCAAAACCGATGATATGTATACCGATATCATCGTCCTGATACTTGTCTCGTATCCGCGTCTCAAGCGCTTTCGCGAGCTGGATATAGTCAATTGCCTTTCCAGTGCTTGGATCTTTATCCAGCAATTGCGCTGTGACCATAGCAGATCGGAAGTCATTGGAAACCAAACGACCCACAATACCCGCTTTTAAAATGTTCGAGAGAACCTTTTTAAATCCAGAATCATTTGGTTGAAAATCAGGATAAATTACAGGGCCGCCTTGAAACCCCTGTTCGTCCACCTCGATATAACGTGTCCCTGGCGTAAAAATCGAGCTGACGTGACTCGGATCAATCCCAGGAATGGCCTGCATTTCTTTGGTAATATTTTCAAGTACGCGAAAAAACTTGGGATTGAAAATATCACCATGGCGACTTTCCACGGCAATTAAGATACGGTCTGCCCCGCCAAATTGGTCACGATATTTTAAATAGGTTTGCATGTATGGATGCTTCAAGGGAATATTCTTCTTGAAGCTTGTGTCAATACGTAAATGTATGGCCGAGTAAAACAGCCAAATTGTAACCAACGTAAAAATCATCAATAACGACGTACGCCATTCAAAAATAACGTCTGCAATGCGTGCAAGGAAACGGTTCTCACTCAGCTTGTTTTCTTGGCTCATTGGTTATTCAACGCCTGTGTGACAAATTGATTCAAATCTTTAACACCACCAAACCCAACACCAATTAACTTCCCTTCGCTTGTCCATAGCACGGCATTAAGTGTCTCTCGCTCCGTCAATCGATAGTGTCGAAAGTGCATCCCATTATCGAAACTTAGCAGCACCGAACCGTCAGCACCAACGACGGCAACACGCCGGGTGTTAGGCTCATAGGCGACGTCGTAAAAGTTATCGACGGTCTCAGTTTTGATATGTTGCCAAGTTGTCCCACTATCCACCGAGCGATAAATATGGCCTCGCAGGCCAACGACCAACAAAACCCCGTCGGCCAATTCTGCAATCGAAAAGAACGAGCCGTTATAGTCAATCGGGCTACGCGACCACCCTGCCGGGTCGTCGCCCGGCAATTTTGCAATCATTCCAGCTTCACCAACCATCACCAAACCATCAGCGAGCGGTGCAATTTTATAAAAGTGAGGGTAACCAAAAGCAGGATCTTCCAAACGGCTCGGCTCTATGATATTCCACCTTTGACCGCTATTGGTTGTGTGGAGCATTAGTCCATAGGCTCCGACGGCAAACCCTTCATTTGGCGACTGCATTTTCACGTCAAACAACGGCTGCTCTGCATCCGCATCTCGATATTGCAGTGTCCAGTGCTCACCGCCGTCGTCCGTATATAACACTGTACTATCATGGCCAACAACCCAGCCCCGCTTATCGTCGATAAAATCCAAACCAGTCAATGTCGACCGCGTCGGCACACGAACCTGTTTCCAGGACTGTCCGCCATCCTTCGATTTTAGGATATGACCACGCTCACCAACGGTGATTAAGACTTTTGGTGCAATTTCTTGAATGTCCAGTAGCAATGATTTAGAGGCCAATGGCATCATCTCTGACCATTGACTGTCTATATCATCCGCTGAACAAATTACCGCGGAAAATAGCAAGCAAAATAAAAACGAAATTCGATATTTCATCAAGCGCAACCCCTGCCCTTTGTGAAAATGGCAAGAAAAACGGCCGGAAAGACCGGCCGTCAAATGACATTGCTTAACGTTTGCCCTGACGACGCAGTGCCGCAGGTGTAAAGTCGTTAAAGTCAAGGTCCGGATTGAAATTATACATTCGCTCCTGGTTATCCAAACCAATGACAAGGTAACGACCGGACAGAAGGTCGTAATACGCCTCAAGCGTTGACCACAATGTCGGCACATCGTAATAGTTCACCGCGTGCGACATTTCGACCCGCCAGAGTTGGTCGCTGTTGTTGTACACATCGACCAAAGCGATTTGCCAGCTGTCTTCATCAATGTAGAAGACCCGCTTTTTATAGATATGGCGTGTGCCAGGCTTTAAGTTAGCTTCAACCACCCAGACACGGTGCAGCTCCCAGCGGTTCAGGTCTTGGTTAATATGACCTGGCTTCAGGATGTCATCATAAGTGACCTTGTCTGAGTGCAGCTTGTAGGTATTGTAGGGAATAAAGACTTCCCGTTTACCCTTCAATGTCCAGGTATAACGGTCCGGGGCCCCGTTGTACATGTCAAAATCATCTGTTGTCCGCAAACCATCCGATGCGGTACCCGGTGCATCGTATGCCACATTTGGTGCACGACGCACCCGTCGTTGACCGGTGTTGTATGTCCATGCCTGACGAGGCTGCTTCACCTGATTTAGGGTTTCATGTACTAGAAGCGCCGTCCCTGCCAAACGCGCCGGTGCCACCACCCATTGCTTGAAGTAGAACAACATATTCTTCTCTTCAAGCTTTTCAGGTGTCATATCCGGACGTGTGTAAAGCTGCATCAATTGGTCACGGAACTTCAC
>RFGJ01000582.1 GCA_003696665.1 Gammaproteobacteria bacterium
ATCGCAGTCGGTCGTCGTATAGTCGGCCGGCCACTGGATGTCGGCCAGCGTAAACGGATCGCTGTTGACGATCGTGATCGTCTGGGTGCACTGGGCGGTATGGCCCCCTTCATCCGTTACAGTAAAGAACCGATAGATCGCACCGACATTACAGCTATTGATATTATAGACAGAGTCAGATGTCAACTCAACTGCCAGGCAGTTATCGGAATACGTTGGATATCCAAACTGACTCAAGTCAGATACATCAGTTCCGCATTCGATTTCCTTATCTGGCGGACAAGTAATCGTGGGGGCAATATTATCCTGCCCTTGGACTTCCACGGAAACCATACAATCATTGTAGTTGCCGTAGCTGTCGTATACCCTCAATACCACCACTACCATCTCTCCGATATCGCAGCAACTGAAATTCACCACTTCATCAAAGGGCGTCCCAGAGGGTATGCAATTATCTGGCAACCGACGTACTTCAAAATGATCAAGCTGACAATTGTCAAGGCTGCCATCGTCAAACGTCTCTGCACTCACTTGTGCAGTCCCATCCCCTGTTAATGAAACAACAGTAAAATCATCACACACCGCTACTGGTTCCACATCATCTACCACTGTCAATGTAGTAGTGCATGTGGCGAAGTTGCCGCACTCATCAGTTGCATTATAGGTGACAACATAAGTCCCTACTGGCACATTGTAAATCCACCCCCCGTTATCGTTCACCACGCCAACATCGGTTTGGGTCTGAACGGAGAACCCAGAACAGTCATCGGTCACGGTGGCCGGCGGCAGCTGCACATTGGCAGTACAAGTGGTCGTCAGGGTACTCTTGACGATGGGTGCCGGGCAGACGAGCTCCGGCGGCGTCGTGTCCATTACCTTGATGATCTGGGTACACGTCCACGGGTTGGGTGCCGAGCCGCCCTGCGGCAGACACCAGTCATACACACTCCAGGTCCGAAGAATCTTGTAGCCGCCCCCGCAGATTTGAAATACTTCATCC
>RFGJ01000583.1 GCA_003696665.1 Gammaproteobacteria bacterium
CATGGCCAAAGCCTTTGTCCGCCAAACGAGTGGTGTGCACGCGCTTGGCGTGGATCCATCACGCGGTGCGTTGCTTGAATTGCTCATTCAAAAGAAAAGCCTATGGGAGCAGTATCAGGCGGGTGGCATTGTCGGTTACGTGATCACTGGCCTCTTCATCTTCGGTGTTATCTTGACCTTGATTCGCCTGTTCGGACTGATGAGCATTAGCCGCCAAGTACGTGCACAGATGAAGAGCTCAACCCCCGGAAATAACCCCTTGGGCCGCATCATGAAGGTATACTTGGAGAACAAAGACGCTGACGTTGAGAACCTTGAGCTCAAGCTTGATGAAGCGATTCTCAAGGAAACACCGAAAATCGAGTGGGGGATTGGTATCGTCAAGGTGCTGGCAGCCTTGTCACCAATGCTCGGTCTTCTTGGTACGGTCACCGGTATGATTGGTACGTTCCAAGCCATCACCCTGTTTGGTACCGGCGATCCAAAAATGATGGCTGGCGGCATTTCGACTGCATTGGTCACCACGGTGCTCGGTTTGATTTCAGCGATTCCGCTGATCTTCCTGCACTCATTGCTGGCAGGCCAAAGCCGGTCTATCATTCATATATTGGAAGAGCAAAGTGCTGGATTGATTGCTCAGCACGCTGAAAAAGAGAGCTGATCCAATGATTTGGCTGTCAGAACTTACTGAAGTGGTCTCCGGTTTCATGCGAACCGGGGGCCCTGTTCTGTCCGTGATCGCAGTGGTGCTTTGGCTCCTTTGGGCATTTATTCTTGAGCGCTTTTACTACCTTAACGTGGTATTTCCAAAAGAAGCACGTTTGATGATTGCCAAATGGGATGCGCGGGCTGATACCACCAGCTGGTATGCCAAGCGGATTCGTGAAGCGTGGATTTCGGAGATGCGCGAAAAAGCCATGCAAAATATCTCTGCCATTAAAACATTGGTTGCCATTTGCCCAATGGTCGGGCTGCTTGGCACCGTGCTGGGCATGGTGAATGTTTTCGATACCATGGCCACGGCAGGGACCAGTAATCCGCGTCTGATGGCGGACGGCATCTCCATGGCGACGATTCCGACCATGGCGGGCATGGTCTCGGCTTTGTCGGGATTATTCTTTAGCGCTCAACTGGAGAACAAAGCGCATGTGAGAGTTGAGGGACTCATTGATCATATGCCGCATCATTAACGGGTAGGCTACATGGCTATTGAACGTAACAGAAATCAAACAGAAGAAGCACAGATAGACATGACACCGATGTTGGATGTCGTGTTTATCATGCTCATCTTCTTTATCGTCACCACATCTTTTGTGCGCGAAGCGGGGGTCAGTGTTGTCGCACCAACGGCCACTGAGGTGGTTCCTAAACCGAAGGCCAGCGTGTTTATTGCGGTGACAAAAGATAACGAGATTTTTATCGCGAAAAAGAAATATAAGCCTGAAGAAGTTCGAGTGAAAATCGCACGATTGCGGCAAGATAATCCTGAAGGGGCGGTCGTCATACAAGCCGATAAGCGTGCGCGTGCGGGCATCGTGATGAAAGTTTTGGATGAAGTGAAAGCAGCGGGTGTGACGGATGTGTCCATTGCTGCCCATAACGAGTGAGGTTGGCTATGTCGACAAGATTCATTAGTGCACTCCTCATTGCTGTTGTCCCAACCTTCGCGCTTTACGTGTTTATGGCGTATCTCATCATGCCATCAAGTCGCGGAATAGCGGTGCAAAAAACCATTCCGGTCGAATTCACAATGGTGAAGCCCGAAGAGAAGGAGCAACTCAAAAAAAGGGTGCCGCCTAAACAGCCCGAGCCGCCAAAACAGCCACCGCCGCCAGACACGCCGGTCGAGCAAACCCGTGTGGCCATGGATCTTCCCAAAATTAGCCTGGACATTCCGAAGGTCACAGGTGCATCCATGGGAACAGGCGTATTTCTTGGGGGGGCGCGTGCGGCAGGCACGATGGATGGTGAGGCCATCCCCATGATCCGGATACAACCACAGTATCCGCCGAAGGCGCTGCGAGAGGGCATCGAGGGCTATGTTCGTCTCAGGTTTACGGTGATGCCCGACGGTCGTCCAAGTAATGTGGTGATTGTCGAGTCTAAGCCGCGTCGCGTGTTTGACCAAGCGGTGCGTCGGGTGATTTACAAGTGGAAGTTTAAGCCCCGCGTTGTCGATGGTAAGAAAGTTGCGCAACCTAACATGTACTATACGATGGAATTTAAACTGAGCGAATGAGGGTAGTCTTGAGGTGAGAAGCTCTCAACTAAGCGCAGGGAGCGCGATTGCTTGTAAACGCTGCGTGTCGTCATGATGTTAATTGGCCCGAATTTGCGGGTGGGATGAGCGTCATGCACGGGCAGCGGTCAATAGGCGAATTTCAGACTTAAGAAAAAGGTTTACTTTATGACGCACAGAAAAGTGGTAGCTGGCACTTTGGCATTATTGTTTGCGGCAACTGCATCCATGCAAGTTGCAGCGGTTGATGTTGGCTTTTCAACCAAATACACACGTCAATGCAAACCGCTCGGAATTTCCGAGGCCGAGTTCAAAAAGCTGCCGAAACGACCGGTGGTGGGGCCGCGCGAAAACGTTTACAAACGAGTGGTGCGTGCACAAGAACTGCTAGGGGAAGAAAAATTCCAAGAAGCGCTCGACATTTTGTTGCCGCTTGAAGAACGGGTGAGAGGGAATAAAGGTGATTACGTCACCGTGCTACAAGTGCTGGCGATCGCCTATTCGCAGATGGAAAAGTTTGATAAAGCCATTGAATACTTCAAAAAGGCCGTCGAACTTAAAGTGCTACCCTATCGAATTGAGCAGCAGATATTGGCGCAATTGGCCTCGCTTTACATGATACAAGGGAATATCCAGAAAGCGGCCGAGTATATTGAACGGTACTTTAAGCACGCCGTGAAACCAAACTGGCGTCATTACGAATTATTAGCCGGGGCATATGGCCGATTGGATAAACTCGATAAAGCAGTGTGTCCAATGTATTTGGCGGTTGTGTCATGGCATGAGGAGCAGGCGAAAATTAAGGCAGCTATTGCCAAGGCGAAGGCGGAAGGCAAAGAGCCACCAAAGGTCAAACCAGAAAAGGCACCGAAAAGTTCTTGGTATGCTTTTCTATCAGCGGCTCACATGCAGCTGAAGGACTATCAGGGGGCGGCCCAAATTTATAAGGCGGCGCTGCATTATTTTCCAACTGAGAAAAAATATTGGACCGGCTTGTCGGCCGCTTATGCGTTACTCAAGCAGACTAGCAATACATTTGCAGTTCTCTCTTTGATGCACAGAATGGATTTAATGAACAAGAGCGGTGAATACCGAAATCTTGGTCAACATTATTCAATGCTCAATGCCCCGTATTATGCAGCACGAACGATGGAAGAAGGGTTGAGAAAGGGGACCATTGAGGCAAAGCCAAAGCATTGGAGCGCCACAGCGAGCAATTGGCAGCTGGCGCAGGAATTGCGTAAAGCGGCGGCCGCCTACGAAAAAGGGGCAGAGCTTGACGACAACGGGAAATTGTATGCGCGGGCCGCTGGGGTTTACGCAATTTTGGAAGATTGGCCAAAAGTGGTCTCTCGAGCGAAAAAAGCGCTAGAGAAAGGCGGACTTAAAAATAACGAGCTTGCCCGTGTTTATATGAATATTGGACGCGCTTATACCAACATGGAGAAATATGACCAGGCAATTGCTTACTTCAAGAAAGCTGCCACTATCCCAAAATATGGAAAAAGCGCGTCTGGCTGGATCGGGTATGTTGAGTCCATGAAACAGACCAAGGAAATGCTTGCGCAGTATGAGAATTTATAAAGCTTAGCGTGATGTACCAAGGGCCGGCAGTCTACCGGCCCTTTATTTTTTCGGGATCAAAGGAAACTCTGCGATGGTTTGGTAACGAGAACCGTTGGCTGACAGGATGGATTCGGTCAGTTCGAAATGCGTCACCCTCCAGAGTATATTGGGTTGGAGATGGGTGGCAGTGAATTTGGCCTGTCGGTACAGAGTGACGTGCGGGACGAATTTGCTATTGCGCGAGGCCACGCCTGCCTCGTATGCCAGCCGCCTGATGGTGCGCGCCAGACTAGTCAGGCGTTGTGGCGAAGATGAAGGCCCAACAAACAAGATGGCGGGGCGTGCAAAAAAGCCGATCTCATCCAATCTCAGTTGAAACTGGGGATGATGTACCGTTTCCGCCCGGTGGATAAGGGCATCAATCACATTGCCGCTAACTTCGCCAAGAAATGATAAGGTCATATGAAAATTTTCAGCCGGTACTGGACGGCCAGCGGCCTGTGAAAGACTTGCCTGCAGCTCCCATAAAGCCTGCTGCACCACCTGGGATGGGCGTAACGAGAAGAAAACGCGCATATCTAGTACGACTCCGTGGTTCTAGCGTGTTGTCTGGTAGGGGCCTAGCTTGTGACAACATTGTGTCCATACAGTGTTGCTTCTCACCTGCCAAGTTAACTGCTTACCAAAAAGATGAACGGTCATCAACTCGTCGCAAACGATTGATGAATAAAACCCAGCGTAGAGTAGGCGCACTATGTGTTTCTTACAAGGGCCATATTTGGTAGACTTCCACCCCAATTCGAGCGTTTGTCGTTGCAGCAAGCAGCAGATGTAACAAGGCATTTAGGAAGTTCCCATGACTCGTTTAATTTTTGTGACTGGTGGTGTGGTTTCCTCATTGGGGAAGGGGATCGCGGCGGCTTCATTGGGTGCCATTTTGGAAGCGCGCGGTTTAAATGTGACATTACTGAAGCTGGATCCATACATCAACGTCGATCCAGGCACGATGAGCCCATTCCAGCACGGTGAGGTATTTGTCACAGAAGATGGTGCTGAGACAGATTTAGATCTTGGCCATTATGAACGCTTTGTACGCACTAAAATGTCGCGTCGCAATAACTTTACCACCGGCCGGATCTACTCAGAAGTCTTGCGTCGGGAGCGTCGGGGGGACTACCTCGGAGCGACTGTTCAGGTCATCCCTCATATTACGGATGCGATCAAAGAAAAAATCCTGGCAGGTGCAGAAGGTTATGATGTCTCACTCGTGGAGATTGGCGGTACTGTTGGCGATATTGAAAGCCAACCTTTTCTTGAGGCTATCCGCCAGTTGGGTGTTGAGTTGGGGCGTGAACGTGCGTTATTTATGCATTTGACCTTGTTGCCATTTATTGCAACGGCAGGTGAGCTCAAAACAAAGCCGACTCAGCATTCGGTGAAGGAACTACGGTCAATAGGCATCCAGCCTGATATTTTAGTATGTCGTTCGGAACGTACATTGCCAGCGGGAGAACGCCGAAAAATCGCGTTGTTTACCAATGTCCCGGAACGTGCTGTCATTTCGCTCAAGGATGTCGACAGTATTTATCAAATACCAGCGCTTTTGAATTCGCAGGGGCTTGATGAGCTTATCGTGCAACAACTCCAATTGGACGCTAAACCTGCGGACTTGTCTGAATGGGAACAAGTGCTCTACAAAGAAGCCAATCCCAAGGGTGAAGTTACCGTTGGGATGGTGGGCAAATATGTGGAACTGACCGATGCTTACAAATCGCTGAATGAAGCACTCCGCCACGCTGGCTTGCACACCCGACAAACCGTCAATATCCGTTTTATTGATTCTGAAGATGTTGAAAGCAAGGGCACCGAAGTCTTAAAGGAACTGGACGCGATTTTGGTGCCGGGTGGATTTGGCGAACGTGGCGTCGAGGGTAAGATCCAGGCTGCCCAATACGCGCGCGAGCATAAAATCCCCTACCTTGGCATTTGTTTGGGATTGCAGGTTGCGGTGATTGAGTTTGCGCGCCATGTCGCGAATTTGCCAGATGCGCACTCCACTGAATTCAAGCGTGATTGTCAGTCGCCAGTGGTGGCATTGATTACGGAGTGGGTGAATGCAGATGGGCGAGTCGAGAAACGAAGTGAGAATTCGGATCTTGGCGGAACTATGCGACTCGGTGCCCAAGAGTGCCGGCTTGAGCCTGGAACACGGGCCGCTGAGATTTATGGCCAGCCCCTGATTAGGGAACGCCATCGGCATCGCTACGAGGTGAATAATCATTTGTTACCAAAATTGGTTGAAGCGGGGTTGGTCGTGTCTGGAAAATCGACCGACAAAGATCTGGTCGAAGTGATAGAACTGCCAGATCACCCCTGGTTTGTGGCAACTCAGTTCCATCCGGAGTTCACATCAACGCCACGCGATGGGCATCCACTATTTTCTGCTTTTGTTGAGGCTGCGGCAGCTCACCGGGCGAGCCGTGAAAATCGAACAATAGGTTGAGGTACAGAACATGCTGATCACCAAAATTATTGGACGGGAAGTACTTGATTCACGTGGTAACCCCACCGTCGAGGCTGAAGTTCATTTGGATACTGGCCACGTTGGCGTGGCGTGTGCGCCCTCCGGTGCATCCACTGGCAGTCGGGAGGCATTAGAGCTCCGGGACGGAGATCCGACACGCTACCTTGGAAAAGGTGTACTCAAGGCGGTGGGCCATGTCAATGGTGTGATCGGGCAAGCGTTACAAGGCAAAAGTGTTGAAGACCAACGCGCGTTAGACAATCTGCTTTTGTCGTTGGACGGCACTGAGAACAAGTCAAAACTCGGCGCGAATGCGATCCTCGCGGTTTCACTGGCCAGCGCGAAAGCGGCGGCAAATGCCAAGCAAGTCCCATTATTCAAGCATATTAACCCCGAAGGTCCGTACGCATTGCCTGTGCCGATGATGAATATCATTAACGGCGGCGCCCATGCCGATAACAATGTCGATATCCAGGAGTTTATGATTATTCCAGCGGGTTTTGAGGCGTTTTCCGAAGCGTTACGCTGTGGCGCTGAGGTGTTCCACCATTTAAAAAAAGTGCTGGCAGCACGAGGCCTCAACACTGCTGTTGGCGATGAAGGCGGTTTTGCGCCAAATTTGGCGTCGAACGAGGAAGCTCTGGCGATCATTACAGAAGCCATCGAGCGGGCCGGATACACACTTGGCGAGCAAGTATTGCTTGCCCTTGATGTGGCCAGTTCAGAATTGTACAAAGACGGGGTTTACCACCTCGCATCAGAAGGTCGGGCATTGACTTCAGAAGCGTTTGCCGATTATCTGACCCAGCTAGTGGCGCGCTATCCAATTGTTTCAATTGAAGATGGCATGGATGAAGGCGATTGGGATGGTTGGAAAATTCTCACAGAGAAGCTCGGGCATCGTGTTCAATTGGTGGGCGACGACTTGTTTGTCACCAATACCCGAATTTTGAAGGAGGGCATCGACAATGGGATTGCCAACTCAGTTCTGATTAAGGTGAATCAGATTGGTTCTCTGAGCGAAACCTTGGATGCTATTACGATGGCACACGAGGCAAACTATAGCGCAGTGATCTCACACCGTAGCGGTGAAACTGAGGACACCACCATCGCCGATCTGGCTGTGGCCACTGCCAGTGGGCAAATCAAAACAGGATCGCTGTGTCGCTCTGATCGGACGGCCAAATACAACCAATTACTGCGTATTGAAGATTGGCTTGGCGATGGCGCAGTTTATCCTGGTCGTGCGGTTTTTTCGCGTTTCCTTCGATAAAGCGCAGCGAACATGTCACTGCAAAAATGCCGTACACTTTCGTGTACGGCATTTTTTATGCGCAAAGTGCTGCGCTCTGCAATACTATGAGTCAAACCAGTATTTCGTCGGCGCTATGCGGAACCATTGTTGGCAACTATGGGTAGTTTTGATGATCGGCACGGTCATGGCGGCACGCTTGCCCGAAATTACCATTGATACACCGACATTGGCTCGCATAAAAGTCATGTATGGCTCGCAAGGGACAGAGAGAATCCGACAATGGTTGGCGCTGATCGAGCGATTGCGGCACGAAGCGCTTCCCAATAAACTCAGAATCACCAACGCTTTTTTCAACCAACTTACGTTTCGGCCAGACGTAGCGGTTTGGGGGGTAGAAGATTATTGGGCGACGCCGATTGAAATGCTTGGCGTCGGCGCGGGTGACTGTGAAGATTTTTCGGTGGCCAAATTTTTCACTTTATGGGCGGCTGGCGTCCCCGAGTCGCAGCTTCGTCTGACGTATGTGACCGCAACGACGCTGAACCAGGCACATATGGTGCTGACATGGTATCCCGACCAACCATCAGAACCTTTGGTGCTGGATAATTTGGTCGATGAAGTTTTACCAGCTAGCCAACGCAGCGACTTAATTCCCGTCTATAGTTTTAATGCGTCCAAATTGTGGCTTGCGCGAGAACGATTCCGTGGACAGGAACTGGGGGCTGCGGATCGCATTGAGGTGTGGCAGCGCTTTTTAGACCGCTTGAATGCGCAGCTATCGGGAAAATTTGCGGGGACGAACGACGCACCGAGGACAAAGCAATGACCATAGGTAAGCAATTATCACTGATTTTGACGTTGATGGTTGGGACAGCTGTCAGTATCGCTTTTGTGCAAGGAGTCCTCAATCAAAAACGTTTTGTATCCGAGCAAACCCAAATTCAAGCGGAAGATGCCGCTGCGGCACTTGCTGTGTCTTTGTCACAGCTGATGGGTGACCAGCGGAAAACTGAGGTGGCCACTGTCGTCAATACATTTTTCGACAGCGGTTATTATTCGAAAATTGTGGTGCAAGATGCTGCAAACAAAGTTATTTATGAGCGAACGCTAGAGGCGCCGCTGCCCTTCGAATTGCCACCGGCTTGGTTTCGGTCATTGTTTCTTTGGAAATTAACGCCGGTGAAACAGCCCATTATGAAGGGATGGCAGAAAACAGGCGCGGTGTTAGTGGAACCATTTGATGGCGTGGCGGTCGCGCATCTATGGCAACTAGCGGTTCGAAGCTTTTGGTCGCTGGCGGCGATTGTCATGATCGCCGTTGTGGTCTCGCGATATGTGGCACGCTACTGGCTACGACCGATACAGAATATCACTGAGTTGGCAAAATCAATTCAGCGGGGGGAATTCAAGACAATTTCGCCGCCTCCAAAGACTGAAGAGTTGGCAATACTGACCAATGCCATCAACCGGATGTCATTAGCTTTGGCTGAACAAATTCGCTCGTTGGATCTCCGTGTCAAGCAATGGCACGAGGCATGCGTGACAGACTCAGTCACGCAGTTGCCAAATCGCTTGGCGTTTTTACATGAATTAGAGGCAATCCTTGGCGACGATGAATTGAAAACCCATCTGGCATTGGGACTTGTCCGGCTGGATTTGATGGAAAAGGTGAATAGTGAATTCGGCTATCAGCTTGGTAACGATTGGTTAGTCATGGTCGCAGCCATGCTGCGTAAAGCCTTTGCGCACGTGGAAGGGGCAAAAGTATTTCGTATGGATGGCCCGGAGTTTGCTGTCTTATTGAGCAAAACGGAGCCGGTGGAAATAGAGGCCATTTGGTTACGTGTCATTAGCGAGTGTCGACGGGCGAGTGTTCAATTTGACGCAGAAAGCAGTGTCTTCGGTGGGTTGGCGTGGCTTCCAAATGAAGTCGACAGTCGAAAAGCGTTAACGCTTGCCAACGCGGCTTTGCAGCAAGCTAGGGCAACGGAAAATGGCGTGTTTATTTATGATAACGTTGACTCGTTACTCCCCAAAGACACAAGAACAAGGTTGCTCGCGCGAGCTTTGGACGATCTGCCAGTGCAATGGTGGCGCCAGCCTATACGATGTGTCAGTGGCGCAATCGAGTACGAATTATTCAGTCGATGGCCACTCGATAACAAAACCTATGTTTCGACAGCGGATCTGGCGTCCGGAATTGTGGATGTCGATAAGATCAGAGCGTTGGACGCGCGGCTTATAGAAGCGGCAATACAGTTACATCCTAATGCGCCGCATGCGTTGAATATCAATCTGGCACTTTATGAAAGCAAAGACGCGTTGACTCAGCTAATGAATCACTTTACTGAGCCAGAAAAATGGCGATTGGAAACCAGTCGATTGTGGTTGCCTGAGTCTGCAAAGCGTATTGCCAGAGTGGTGGATGCCTTGCAGCGAAATGGAATGAGAGTGGGCATAGACCACTTCAGCGTCGATTCTCGTGCGGCAGAGTGGCTGTCGATTGTCAAGCCCAGTTACATCAAGATCAACGTTAAACTGGCGCAGTTGCGTGCTGGAGACAACCAAGAAAGTTTGCTGCAATGGTTGAAACCTTTATGCCAAACCTTGTCGATTGACCTGATTCTTACAGGGATTGAAACACGTGAATTGCTGCTATGGGCGGAACAGCAGGGAGTGACTGGCTATCAGGGTTACTTTATTGGGCGGCCAGAGCCGATTGGCAACACACAAAACGAGTGATACACGAATTTGAAGCGACTTGTAGAAAGTGCTAAGGTGGCTGATCAGCATTGACAATAAGGGTTGGAAAGTGCGAGGAGGTGGCAAAATGAAGAACTGGACAATGGTGCTTACCCTAATCGTGGCAGGCAATGTGGCTTTGGCAAGTCAGGATGCTTGGTTGAACGAATTCCGAACCACTGAACAGATGTGCCAACGTCTGACAGAAGGGGTTACACCACAGGCCCAACGCAAGGCCAATGTCAAGTTGGATGCGGAACAATGCTATGCCTGGTTCCTGCACAGTCAGTTGCTTGCCGAACCACGGCAACAAGAATCTGTGCTCAAGGGCGCACTGTTGGTCAATGAACAAAGGGTATCGACCGTCGTGCAGACAGCCATCAAAGCTGGTATGTCTCCGATGCAAGTGGTCGCATTGGCAGGACAAGCACAACCTAAATATCGAACCGAAATTGCTCGGGCAGCGATCGCGGCCGGCGTAGATCCGTCACTTGTGACCGAAGCAACGGCAGCCGGAAAATCTTCAGAATAACGTCGATATTTCGCGCTATTCAGAAGAATGTTCTATGCTTTGCTCCAGGGTAATTCATGTGACAACAAGAAGAGGCTTTGCATGAACCGATATTTGTTGGTGTGTGTGTTTGCGACAGTTATGCTGGTTTGGTCGCCAATGACGGTAGCCGATGACATTACACGGGTGGCTGCTGCCTTGTGTGATTATGCCAAACAAAATAACCGGTCTGCGATGCGAAAAAAACTTTCGCAAACTCGAATCAGCCTAAAACGTGTTTTTGGTGGAATAGGGTGCGGTGCCTCGGATGGTTTTCCAGGTGGCGATTTGCTACGGACAGCTACGTATTTTGGGAGTTTTCGAACGGCAAAGTTTATCGCGTTGAAGCTTGGGAAAAATGGTTTGAAAACCCCCGCACAGGACGGTAAAAACATTCTTCAGTGGACAGAGGAATTGCAAGCCAATGGTGGTGGCAAGGCTGGCGATTTAAGTAAATTTATTGAGTTCTATAAGTCGAAAATGTAATTCCTTAATTTTGAAACTTTAAAAAGCCGCGGGTCATCGCGGCTTTTTGTTAGAATGGTTTTTCCATTGACCAGAGTGATTGCTTCGTGAATAGAACACCGATTAGTGTTGCGCAAACCTATTTGGCGACAGGGCAGTTGGAAAAGGCGTACGACATTGCTGTCAGTCTGCTTCAAAGAAATCAAGCAGATGTCGCTGCGCTGCTCGTACTCTCCGATGTTTATCAAAGACTGGGCAGACCAGATCGCGCGCTTGATGCAGCCCGAGCTGCATTTTCACTGCAACCACAGGTACCAGAAGTGCGGGTACAGCTCGCTTGGTTGCTGGCCTTGTCAAATCAGTTTGCTGAAGCGATGGCGATTGGTGAATTGGAGATTGACAAGCGTGCCAGCCAAGCCGTTTGGCGCAAGTTAGCGCACGTGTGGGGGCGGCTTGAAAATTTTGTCAAAGTGTTGAGTGTCACAGAGCAAGGATTGCAATTATGGCCTGATGATGAAGTGCTGTGGCATGAACGCGCTAACGCTTTGCGCTTTATGGGGCGACAAACTGAAGCGGCCAAAGCCTATTGGTTCTTGATTGAACGCAACAAAGCCGCGCCATCGGTCTATTACGCCTTGGCTGATATGGGACACACGGACGATGAGCGTTTACGCCAATGTCTCGAGCGCAAGCTCAATGAGACGGATGACACGCTGACAAAAATTTATTGCCATCACGCGCTGTACAAAGTGCTTGAGCGTCTAAATTGTGACCATGAAGCGATGACGCATCTCCAACATGGGAACGCCTTGCAGAAGACCAGGCTTGGCTTTCAGATTGGCTTGGAAGAAAATCGACTTTCGGCGTGTGAACAACTGCTCATGAAGACACAACCATGGCCTGTCGAGTCATCTTCCGATAAGAAAACGATTTTTGTGGTTGGTATGCCCCGCACGGGCACGACTTTGGTGGATAGAATCATCTCTAGTCATCCTCAAGTGACATCCATTGGAGAGTCACAACAACTGGCTCTGTCGGTGAAGCGAGTGGCGGAGACAGCCACACCGGAAATCATAGAGCAAAGTACTTTGTCGTTGGCTCAGCAAAGTATCGGGGCTGTGTATCAGCAATATTTGAAGGCCGTCTCGCCATTGTCCGGTGAGACACCGTATGTGCTTGATAGCATGCCGATGAATTTTTACTTCATTCCACTTCTCATGGCAGTGCCACAAGCCAAAGTGATCTGTTTGGTGCGCAATGGCATGGACGCATGTTTTGGCAATTACCGGCAGCTGTTTGCGCCCAACCTGCCATACTATGGATACTCCTATGATCAGGAAGATGTAGCCACGTTCTATGTGTTGTTCAGACGTTTCCTCAGGTCTGTCCAAGACAAGTGCCCCGAGAATGTGATGATTCTTTCGTATGAGGCGCTGGCCATGGAGCCGGACGCGGAGATCAGGCGGTTGATTGATTTTTGTGACCTGCCTTGGCACCCAGGTTGCTTGACGTTCTACAAAAATCCAACGGCAGTAGCGACCGCCAGCACAGAACAGGTGCGATCACCTATCAGTACGCGTCATATCGGACGCTGGCGACGCTATGCCACCCACCTTGAACCGATGTTGGCGGCATTACGAAGTGCGGATCTGGAGGAGGAAGAAATTGCCGGGCCGCGCGTCGCGAAGCAGCGGCCCTGAGGTCCATTAGGTTTTAAAGCGGTTGACCAGTGTTTGCAGATGTGCCGCCAGCTCTGCCTGTTCCTTGGCCGCTTGGTGGGTGTCTTTGGCGCCATCAGCTGTTTGCTCTGAAATATTTGAGATGGCCTCGATATTTTTGTGCATCTCCTCGGTGACCGAGGCTTGTTCTTTGGTGGCTTCGGTAATGTGGGTAGTCATTTCGTTGATGGTCTTGGCGCCTTCAGAAATTTCGCGCAAGGCCTGTGCGGCGGACTCGGAGAGTTCGACGCAATCATTGGCTTCATCACGACTGCGTTTCATAACATCCACGGCTTTTTGTGTGCCCACCAAGAGTTCTTCGATCATACGCTGAATATCGGCTGTGGACTCTTGGGTTCGACTAGCCAGGGTGCGTACTTCATCGGCCACCACAGAGAAACCGCGACCATGTTCACCAGCACGCGCCGCCTCAATGGCAGCGTTGAGCGCCAACAGGTTGGTTTGATCGGCAATGCCACGAATAACATCGAGAATGGCACCAATATTTGAGCTGTATTCATCCAATTGATTGATCACTTGGGCTGCATGCTCTATTTCTTCGGAGAGGTGAGCGATTCGCTCACCATTCTGTGTGACGATTTTTTCACCTTTGTCGGCAAGTTGGGTTGAGGCATCGACCGTCTTCATGGTGTTGACGGCTGCCCTTTCGACCTCTTTCACGGTGGCTGCCATTTCCGCCATGGCGGTGGCAATTTGGGTGATTTGATCTTTTTGGGTATCGACTGCGTTGCGAGTTTCTTCGCTGATTGCCGAAGTTTCTTCCGCAGCAGCCGCAAGACGTTCTGAGCTTGCTGAGATTTCCGACAGCATTGCTCTTAGCCGAGTGACCAGTCCATTGATCCATTCGCTTAA